>DAOWFP010000098.1 GCA_030637895.1 Bacteroidota bacterium
CGATTAGCCATGAAAAGAGCAGTGATCATTTTAGCAGTTGTATTTGCAGTGGGTATTTTGATGAGTTCGTGCAACAAGCATGTTTGCCCGGCTTACAGCCAGGTAGATACTGAGCAAACCCTGCCCAACGGATAGTCCTGATCCAGGAACTCCGCTCCAAATAAGCTAAGATTTACCTCCGGTAGATCTTTTTTTTTGCTCTGTCTCCAACATTTCCCTTCAATAATTCGTTAATTTGCATGGTGTTTGCAGATCTAAAAGCAATGAGACATGCCTTTATACTCATTTTGATTTTGGTGCTACCAGCAACTTCCTTGCTGGCACAGGGAGAGATCGATAATCAATTGAGGGTTATGCTCAGGGACGAGAGGACCTATGCAGGCTTTCTCAATTCCAATGGCTGGGGTTTAAATTACAGATATGGATATTGGAGAAACTACCGAAACCAGTTTATCATAGATGGTGATTTCGCCTACGTCAAGCACCCCAAAGAGGTCAAGTCAACGGTCTCCTATAACTACAATACATACCGGTATGTTTACGGCAAAAAGAACCTCTTCTGGGAATTAAAAGGGACGGCCGGCTGGCAAAAGGAGCTCTACCGTAAGATAGACCGCAACGGGATCTCTGTAAGGCTGTATTACGCAGGGGGACTCTCGCTGGGATTTACCAAGCCTATATACTATAAGGTATTCACCCTTTCACCTGTGGGAGAAATCATCTATGAAGAGTACATGAAGTTTGATCCCAGCATACACCAGCAGAGTATTGGGGGACGTGGACCCTTTTATATGGGTTTCGACGAACTAAAACTTATTCCTGGATTATACGGGAAAGCAGGCTTTAGTTTTGAATACAGTCGGAAGGATGCCGTTCTTCATGCCCTGGAGGCCGGAATTACTATTACAGCCTACCCCAAGGAGGTCCCCATTATGGCCACCGAGCAGAACAATTGGCTCTTTTTCACCCTCAATGTGGGGTACCGTTTTGGCCGGATTATCGACATCAGCGAGGCTGCCCGCTCCAAGAGCAGAAAGGAGAAACGAGCAGAACGTAAAGCTGCTAAAGCGGCATCTTCCTACACCGCTTATTAATTCTTTATGAATAGTGAAAATTGCCCCTTTTGGGGTTTTGCCAATTTGATATAATTGCGTAAATTTGCACTCCTGTTATTTCAAAAACAAATAATATCGTAATCATTTAATAATTAAAAACATGGGAAAAATTAAAGTTGGTATTAATGGATTCGGCCGGATCGGAAGACTGGTTTTTAGGGTTGCTGCTGAGATGCCTGAGGTGGAAGTTGTAGGTATCAATGACTTGATTGATGTGGATTATATCGCATATATGCTAAAATATGACTCTACGCATGGACGTTTCAACGGAACTGTAGAGGTAAAAGACGGAAACCTGGTGGTAAATGGTAAGTCTGTCAGGGTTACATCTGAAAGAAATCCTGCAGATCTGAATTGGGATGCAGTTGGTGCTGAATATGTGGTTGATTCCACAGGATTGTTCCTCACCAAAGAGAATGCACAGGGTCACATCGACGCCGGAGCCAAAAAGGTTATCATGTCTGCTCCTTCCAAGGATGACACTCCCATGTTTGTTATGGGTGTAAACCACAAGAAATACAGCAGCGATATGAACTTTGTTTCCAACGCTTCCTGTACTACCAACTGCCTTGCCCCCATTGCCAAGGTTCTGAATGACAAATTTGGTATCCTTGAAGGTCTGATGACTACCGTACATGCTACCACAGCCACTCAAAAAACTGTTGACGGACCTTCAATGAAGGACTGGAGAGGTGGACGCGGAGCCGGACAAAATATTATTCCTTCCTCCACTGGTGCTGCTAAAGCTGTTGGCAAAGTTATTCCTGAACTGAACGGTAAACTTACAGGTATGGCTTTCAGGGTTCCCACCCCGAACGTAAGCGTGGTTGATCTTACTGTACGCCTGGAAAAAGGCGCATCTTACGAAACTGTTTGTGCTGCCATGAAGGAAGCCAGCGAAGGCGAACTGAAAGGTGTTCTTGGATATACTGAAGAAGCTGTAGTTAGCAATGACTTTCTGGGTGAATTATGCACTTCGTTCTTCGACGCAGGTGCTGGTATCGGCCTGAACGACAACTTCGTAAAAGTTGTTAGCTGGTACGACAACGAAATGGGATATTCTGCCAAGGTTATGGAACTGCTCATTTATATGAACAGTGTAGATAAGGCATAGATCTTACTTCTTTCATTGATTTAAAGGGGAGCTCCACGGGGCTCCCTTTTTTTATGAAAAAAGCCCCGGTCTCCCGGGGCCTTGCCATGTGATATCTGGGGCAAGAATTAGTAGTATTCGATGTGTTCAAAGGGAATCTGGATCGTCTGCTCATAATGGATTCCCAACTCTTCAATTGATTCATCTCCCTCCTCAAAATACCATTTGATCTTTACATCCTTGCCTGAGTCGTGATTGATCTTCATGATCCGCAAGAGCTCAAGCATATATTTCGATGAACCACTGTTGATATATTCCAGCTTGATAGTCATCACTGTTTTTTCTACAGGAGAGAGAAAGTACTCATTAATCCAGTCAATCAACCGCTCAAAAAATTCACCCGGATCTTCCGGGATCGATCTTCCCTCCATGGAAAATTCCCCGGTATCGCCGATAAACTCCACTTCAGGTGAGTTGAATGTCTTTTTCAAAAAGAGCTCTTCCATAAAAATCTGTAGTTATTCGTAACGCAATGCCAGGATGGGATCAAGTTTTGAGGCCTTTACGGCTGGGAAATAACCTGAAACCACTCCCACAACAAAACACAAGCCAATCCCGGTAAATATCCATTTCCATGGAATAATAAAGCTTGAGTCAATAGCTAAAGATACACCATTTCCAATAACAATTCCTAACAAAATACCAACAACAGCACCCATCTGGCCAATCACAATTGCTTCATAAAGAAACTGGCGTTTTATCATCACCGACTTAGCTCCCAGCGCTTTCCGGGTACCAATTTCCTTGGTACGTTCCGTAACCGATACCAACATAATATTCATCAATCCTATCACAGCTCCCATCAAAGTGATCAGGCCTATAATCGTGGCAGCCATTGTTACCATCTTCATATTCTCGAGAAGCATCTGTGCCAGCTGATCGCTCTTCGTGATGTTAAAATCCGTTTCATCCCTGGCCTCTAAATTCCTTACACGCCGGAAAAGTCCTTCAGCTTCCGATTCACAAACATCCAGCATTTGTGGCTGGGAAGGCATCACGCTAATGGAATAGCGCATCTGAGGTCTGGAAAAATATTGTCTTACGTTGGTGTAGGGAATCAGGCAGGTCCTGTCGGTTCCCATGGCCCCTGAGTTACCCCGCGATTTAAGAACTCCCACAACCCGGTATCTACCCCCCCCAACCGAAATAAAACGGTTCAAGGGGTCCTGATTCTTTTCAAAAGCTTCCCGGGCCAAATCGGCACCAATCAGAACAATACTTGCATTACTCCCAATTTCGTCTGCAGTGAAATTCCTCCCCTTCTCCATCTCATAGCCGGCTGTAAAAATATAATCCTCGTCTACGCCCACCACAGATGTATTGGGATTCGACTTGTATGATTTGTATTTGACCACAGCACTGCCCGATGCTCTTGTCCAAATGGATACTTTGGCTGGCAGTTCATACGCTTCCTTAAATTCCTGAGCTTGCTTATGAGAAATAAATTCGTGATTCTTTCTTCGAGTGGTCTGATTTCCAATCTGAACACGCATACTTCTCGATTCGATGGTAAAAGTATTGGCTCCCATCAGGCTGAAGGACTCTGTAAGAGCGAATTTTATTGAATCGATGGCGGTGAGGATTCCAACAAGTGCCATGATTCCAAAGGCAATGATCATAACAGTCAGGATAGTCCGCAATAAATTCGTCCTGATCGACTTCATTGCAATCCTTACGTTCTCAATAAACATGGCCCTCTTCATCAATCTCATTTTTATGCACAATAAAAATATAAAAATCTGAACAATCTATGGGGTATTATGTCAGGCTTAAAGAGCTTTTTCCAATATATTTGCAATTAATTCAACTTAGCCCCTATGATTTTCGATTTTAAAATGATTCAAAAAGCCTACCAGGCATTCCCCGGCAGAATTGAAGCTGCCAGAAAAATCCTTCAAAAACCCATGACCCTTACAGAAAAGATTCTGTATGGTCACCTGTTTAACGGCGCCCCTGAGCTTCCCTATGAGCGTGGTACCGATTATGTGGATTTCAGTCCGGACCGGGTTGCCATGCAGGACGCCACGGCGCAAATGGCCCTGCTTCAGTTTATGCAGGCTGGCAAGGCTAAGGCTGCTGTCCCGTCAACCGTGCATTGCGACCACCTGATACAGGCTAAAAGTGGAGCCATCGAGGATCTGAAAAGAGCGATGACAACCAATCAGGAGGTTTACGATTTCCTGGGAAGTGTTTCCAATAAATACGGGATCGGCTTCTGGAAGCCGGGTGCAGGAATTATTCACCAGGTGGTTCTGGAGAATTACGCATTTCCCGGGGGGATGATGATTGGAACCGATTCACATACAGTGAACGCAGGCGGACTTGGAATGGTTGCCATTGGTGTTGGTGGAGCAGATGCTGTGGATGTGATGGCCGGAATGCCCTGGGAGCTTAAATTCCCCAAACTGGTGGGTGTCAAGCTGACCGGAAAGTTGAGTGGATGGACATCTGCAAAGGATGTGATACTGAAGGTGGCGGGAATCCTTACTGTAAAAGGAGGCACGGGAAAAATCGTGGAATATTTTGGTGATGGAGCCGCATCCATTTCCTGCACCGGAAAAGGAACCATATGCAATATGGGCGCAGAGATTGGGGCCACCACTTCACTCTTTGGATACGATGAGAAAATGAAGGCCTACCTCACCGGTACCGGACGGGCCGATGTAGCTGCTGAGGCAGATCAGATCGCAGAGCACCTGACCGGCGATCCCGAGGTTTATGCCAATCCTGAAAAGTATTTCGATGAAGTAATCGAGATAGATCTCTCCACATTGGAGCCCCATATTAATGGCCCTTTCTCACCCGATAGGGCATGGCCAATCTCGCAGTTTGCCAAGGCTGTAGAGGATAATGGATATCCGGAGAAACTGGAAGTTGGACTGATCGGATCGTGTACCAACTCGTCCTATGAAGACATTACAAGGGCTGCCTCTGTGGCCCGGCAGGCCGGTGAAAAAGATCTGAAAGTAGCCGCAGAATACACCATCACACCCGGCTCCGAACTGGTACGTTACACCATTGAACGTGATGGACTCATCCTTATCTTTGAAGAGATTGGCGGGGTGGTGCTGGCCAATGCCTGCGGACCCTGTATCGGGCAGTGGGCACGGAAAGATGCCGACAAGCAGGAAAAGAATTCCATAATCACCTCCTTTAACCGAAATTTTGCAAAAAGAGCAGATGGCAATCCAAATACACACTCTTTTGTGGCCTCACCGGAAATTGTAACCGCAATGGCCATTGCGGGAGATATGTGTTTTAATCCGCTTACGGATACCCTGGTGAACGAAAAAGGAGTAGAAGTAAAATTGGATGAACCTCAGGGCCTGGAGCTTCCTGAAAAGGGTTTTGAAGTGGAAGACAATGGCTACCAGGCCCCTGCTGAGGATGGCAAAGATGTGAACATCACGGTCGATCCCTTATCCAAACGATTGCAGTTACTTTCTCCCTTTTCTCCGTGGAATGGAGAAGATTTGACAGATTTAAGACTACTGATCAAAGCTAAAGGGAAATGTACCACCGACCATATTTCCATGGCCGGACCATGGTTGCGGTTCAGGGGGCACCTCGATAATATATCCGACAATATGCTGATCGGAGCTGTGAATGCTGCTAACGAGCAAACCAATTCGGTTCTGAACCAGCTATCGGGTAACTACGAACCGGTTCCGGCCACCGCAAGAGCCTATAAAGAAAAGAGCATTGGCTCCATTGTTATTGGAGATGAAAACTATGGGGAAGGCTCCTCAAGGGAGCATGCTGCCATGGAGCCCAGACACCTGGGTGTCAGGGTGGTACTGGTGAAATCCTTTGCAAGAATCCATGAGACCAACCTGAAAAAGCAAGGAATGCTGGGTCTGACCTTCCAGAATAAGGAAGATTATGACCTTGTGAGGGAAGGGGATCTGGTCGATGTACTTGGACTAAAAGAGCTGGCTCCAGGGAAAGCGCTTGAAATCAAGCTTCATCATTCAGATGGCAGCACCGATCACTTCAAGGCCATGCACACACTCAATAATAACCAGATAGAATGGTTCAGGGCCGGATCGGCATTGAACCTGATCAGGCAGAAAAACCAGTAATACATTGCATACTTCCTCCCCATTTATCGCAGCCTTCACCCGGCTGGGACAGTTTCTGCGGCAGTTTCCGGAAAGTACCGGGCCCCACTCCGGTACTGAAGACCCGGATGTGGAGAAGTTGAATAAGGAGTATTTCCAAGGATTTTCAGAGATTCTGGAGCGTGAGCCTGTTCTGAATCCATGGTTTACGCGAGAGTCCCTGATGAAGGCCCTGAAAGGAATAGCCTCCATGCTGGAGGTGGAGGTACTTGAAAAATGGCTCAACCCTTACGGGATCAAACCCATTGCTACAGAGGCACAGTTCACTGTGGCTTTGGTTCTGGCGGGTAATATTCCTATGGTGGGTTTCCACGATGTAATGTCTGTCCTGGCAAGCGGACATAAAGTACTGGCCAAACCCTCCTCCAAAGACGACCGCCTGATCAGAAAGGTGGCCGAAGTTCTGTCCGGTATTGACCCGGAGATAGGAAGTAGAATCCAATTTACTGATGATAAGCTCTCCGGCATGGATGCTGTGATTGCCACGGGAAGCAATAACAGTGCCCGCTACTTTGAATACTATTTCAGGAAGATCCCCCATATCATCAGAAAAAACCGGAATGGCGTGGCTGTATTAAGCGGCTTAGAATCGGAAGATGAGCTGGCGGCGCTGGGAGAGGATATTTTTACCTATTTCGGTATGGGTTGCCGTAATGTGACAAAACTCTATATTCCTGAATCATACGACCTGAAGATTCTTTTGGGTGTACTGGATAGTTTCCATCCCTTGTACCAGCACCATAAGTATGGCAATAATGTGGATTATTACAGGACCATATACCTCATGAACCAGGTCCCCATCCTGGACAATGGTGTATTGTTGCTGAAAGAGGACACGGCCCTTGCCAGTCCGGTTGGAGTTGTTTTTTATGAAAGATATTCGGAAATTGGCTTTGTACAACAAGAGCTGGAACTGCACCGACAGGAGATCCAGTGTATCGTATCAGGCAACCCGGAAATCGATGGTGCCATCCTGCCTGGGACCACTCAGATACCGATGCCCTGGGATTATGCCGATGGTGTGGATACCGTCCGTTTTTTAATGGAACTTGCTTAAGATGATCTACCTCTTCAGAATTATCAGCGATGAAAATCCGGATTTTCTCCGGGACCTGGTAGCCGAGGGTTCAGATACTTTCCTTGACTTTCACAATACCCTCCAAAAGGAATTGGGGTATGATGCCACCCAACTTGCTTCCTTTTTTATCACCAATGATAGATGGGAAAAGGAACAGGAGATTACCCTGATTGATATGATGCAGGAGCCGGGCGTAACAAACTATACCATGGATAAGGTAAGCCTGGAGGAGCATGTGGGGGAGATCAACCAGCGAATGCTCTACCTCTTTGATTTCTTTTCAGACCGGGCCTTTTTCATTGAGTTGATTGAAATGGAAGATGAGATCTCTCCCCGCCAAACACCCTTTATAGGTCACCGCGAGGGAGATCCACCCCCACAACTGTCACTGGACCTGTTGACGGATGAACCCCCTGAACCTGAGGATCCTGACCCCATGGATGATTCTGACCCCATGGATGATTCTGATAACCTGCGGATCGACGATCTGGATCCCGATATGTTCGATGCTGGAATGCCGGAGGACTTTTAACATGAAGAAAACGCTGGTGGTACTGGCCGGGCCAACTGCAGTGGGTAAAACTTCCTGTGGTCTTGAAGTGGCCAGGCACTTTGGTACCGAGATTATCTCGGCCGACTCCAGGCAAATATACCGTGAAACCACCATTGGAGCAGCTGTTCCTTCGCCCGAAGAACTGGCCCTTGTTAAACACCACTTTATCCAGACAGTCTCCATAGAGGAGCCGTATAATGCAAGCGTTTATG
The DNA here is from genome assembly GCA_030637895.1 of Bacteroidota bacterium. GTDB lineage: Bacteria > Bacteroidota > Bacteroidia > Bacteroidales. Next base: position 8,233 of record DAOWFP010000098.1, read on the forward strand.
AGAACCAGGTGCTTGAAAGGCTGGAACAGCTATTTAAGGTACACGACCTGGTCCTTATGGTCGGTGGCTCGGGACTATATATTGATGCCGTATGTGAGGGAATCGATGACCTACCGAAGGTCGACCCGGTGCTGCGGGAAGAGCTCCAGGAAAAGTTCAGAAAGGAGGGTCTCGAGGCCCTTACACAACTCCTGCTTAAACTCGATCCGGTCTCCTATGAAAAGGTGGATCTGAAGAACCACATGCGGGTACTGAAGGCCCTGGAGATTTCTATACAGACGGGCAAGCCTTATTCGACTTTCCTTTCGGATACAAAAAAAGAGCGTCCCTTCCAGATCATTCGTGTTGCACTGGATCTGGATCGTGAGATTCTCTACAAACGGATCAACAGTCGGGTGGAGCAGATGATGGAGGCCGGACTGCTGGAGGAGGTAAGGCAAGTGCAGCATCTGAAGGGATACACGGCCATGAAGACTGTTGGGTACCGGGAGCTGTTCCCTGTACTGGAAGGAGAGCTAAGCATCAACGAAGGAGTGGATTTGATCAAACGACATACCCGCAAATTTGCAAGGAAACAACTTACCTGGTTCAGGAAAGAGAAGCGCTACCAATGGTTCTCTCCCCGAAACTGCAAAGATGTGATAGCCTGGGTGGAAAAAGAAAGCGGCTACTTGTAGAAATTCTTATTAAATGCAGAAAACTCGTCCCTCCCCAGGACCATTCTTCTCCAGAAAGCATTTAAAAAGCCTGTCCCATAGCCAAAAAACTGTGTGTAGCTGGTAACAACAGCCAGAAATCCGATACTCAGACTGCTGGTCTTCAAAGCGGCACTCACAAACAAGAGGAGCACATGGAACAGAAGCGGCACTGCAAAAAACCAGGATACCAGGAAAGCAAGCAGCAACAGAGAGATCACACCCACCGTAAAAAAAGCGGGTGCCATATGAACCAGCTTCAGTGTTCCAGGATGCCTGAACTGGAGGTTGATCCTGGCGATACCCGAGTTATATACCTGTTTGAAAAATCGCCTCAGGTTGGTTCTTCTTTTATGATACACAAAGGCCTCCCTGATCAATTGAGTTGTGAACCCCTTATCCTGAATACGGATGCTCAGATCCACATCCTCCCCGAAACGCATGGTGGAGAACCCGCCTGTAGCCGTATACACCTCCTTTGAGAAACCCATGTTAAAACTGCGTGGATGAAATTTCTCTATCTTTTCGTTTCCTCCCCGGATGCCCCCTGTGGTCAAAAAGGAAGTCATGGAGAAGTTGATGGCTTTCTGAAAGTTTGTGAAGTCCTTATGCGCCCGGTCAGGTCCGCCAAAGGCATCGGTATAATTCCCTTCCAGGGTCTCCCTTACAATTTGAAAATAGCCCTCAGCCAGAATGCAGTCAGAATCCAGGAATATCATATATGTGCCGCTTGCCTTCTCACACCCATAATTACGGCTGGGTCCTGGCCCCGAATTCTCCTTAAAGAAATAACTGATATCAAGCTGCCCCCGGTACTGCTCCACTATAGACTCACTGCTTTCCGTGGAGCCGTCTTCCACTATGACCACTTCAAAATCCCGGTCTGTTTGAAGGCTTAGGCTCTGGAGTAGCTCCCCGGTCTCCTCAGGTCTGTTAAAAACCGGAATGATTAAAGATATCTTCACTTTAGATCTCCTTCTCCACCTCGTACCGGTTACGTTCTGCAGAGTTCCTGGAAACCAGTTCCCCCAGGAAACCGCCAATAAACAGGAGGGTACCCATGATCATGCTGGCCAGACCAATATAGAAGAAGGCGCTATCGGCTATCAGTCGCTGTGGAATATGATTGATCAATGCGATCAGCTTATCAATTCCCATGTAGATGGCCATCCCCAGTCCCACCAGGAACATCATAGAGCCCATTGCGCCAAACAGGTGCATGGGCTTTTTCCCGAAGCGGGTCAGGAAACTTACGGTCATCAGATCCAGAAAACCATTGAGAAAACGACTCATCCCGAATTTGGTCACCCCGTATTTTCGTTCCTGGTGCTGCACCACCTTTTCTCCGATGTGGTTAAATCCGTTCCCTTTTGCCAGTACTGGGATATAGCGGTGCATATCCCCATATACTTCCACACTTTTAACCACATTGAGACGGTAGGCCTTTAGTCCGCAGTTAAAATCGTGGAGCCGGATCCCGCTAACCCTCCTGGCCGCCCAGTTAAATAGTTTGGTGGGAACTTTTTTTCGGAGAAAGGGATCGTATCGCTTCTTTTTCCAGCCACTAACCACATCATAGCCCTCTTCAAGGATCATCCTGCGCATCTCGGGAATCTCCTCCGGGCTATCCTGTAAATCAGCATCCATGGTAATTACCACTTCGCCTTCGGCCATACTAAAACCTGTGTGAAGGGCAGCCGACTTCCCATAGTTCCGGCGGAACCTGACACCCCTGATATGGGGATTAGTAAGTTTGAGTGATTCAATCTGTTCCCACGATCCATCCCTACTGCCGTCATCCACCAGGATCACTTCGTAGCTTAGTTTGTTTGCTGAGAGTACACTGTCAATCCATCCACAGAGCTCGGGGAGTGACTCCACCTCATTAAACAGGGGAACTACAATGGAGACATTCATTGCTTAAACGTTGATTAAGCTGGACTGGTTATATCCTTCTCCTTCTTAATAAATGCAGCAACAATAAGTCCGATAAAGGCATTCACAACGGGACCGAAGATAAGAGCCATTTTAACCATATACCCAATATTCATACGCTTATCTATCCTTTCAAGGAGGTCGTCGTACATGCTCTCCGGAATCCTGGAGTTGCTCATGATCTTCTCTTCAGCCACAATCCTTACCTGGTCCAGCAGACCGGGATCAATAACTGTAAAAAGCAGGTATTGGTAGATTGCACCGATAATGGTGGAGATAATACCAGCAGAGACAAGCACCATGACAAAGATCTGTCCGAAGCTAGCATATCCCCCCAGGTGTACATTTCGATACTGGATCATCAGGTAGACCAACAGGAACAGGCCGACCAACATATTTACCCAATTTGTCCAGCTTACGGTAGACATACCGATAAAATAGAAAATCAGTGAAATAAAAACAGATACTAAACCAAGAATGACCCCATAGATAAGGGCAGGTTTCCAGAAAGGTGCTTTAACATTTTCTTCCATGATTAAAGATTCTTATAGTTAGTGATGTTAGTGTCAAAAAAACGGGCAAGCTACTTATATCGCACCGCTACAACCGCTTACCCTTGCTACCTTCCGGTCCTGGGGGAATTGAGCAGGAGCTGGTCGTATAAGACTTGCCCGAAGCGCAAATTTAAGAAGAAAAAGCGGTTCTGGCAATATCCTGATAAGATATGCCGGAACCGCTCCTTATAATGCTAAAGCTTAACTACTAAGCTCCTAATTCTCCTTGGGACGCAGACTCCTAACAGTTGCTCCTGCCTGCCACATCTCAGACTCCCTAAGCTCTTTCAGCTCAACCTCAAGGAGGTCCTTATAGTCAGCCCCACTGGTTTTATCAAGAACAACTTTTGTCTCTTCACCACTCTTCACCCTCTTATAAAGGTCATTGAACACGGGCAGTGTGGCCGCCTTGAATTTAGGTTTCCAATCCAGCGCACCCCGTTGGGCAGTGGCACTGCAATTGCCATACATCCAGTCCATACCATTCTCATCCACCAGACGAATCAGACTCTGAGTCAGCTCTTCTACGGTCTCATTGAATGCTTCCGAAGGACTGTGTCCATTCTCACGAAGTACATCGTACTGGGCCTCCATGATCCCTGCCAGGGCACCCATCAATACACCTCGTTCCCCGGTCAGGTCGCTATATACTTCATCTTCAAAGGTGGTTGGAAAGAGATATCCCGATCCAATCCCAATTCCCAGGGCCAGGGTACGCTCTTCGGCATTCCCGGTGAAGTCCTGGAAAACAGCATAAGAGGAGTTGATTCCTGTTCCCGCAAGGAAATTGCGCCTGACACTCATACCTGAACCCTTGGGGGCCACCAGGATCACATCCACATTCTTTGGAGGTATCACGCCGGTCTGCTCCTTGTAGGTTACTGAGAATCCATGTGAGAAATAGAGCGCATCACCTTCCTTCAGGCATGGCTCCAGTTTGGGCCAAACAGTACGCTGGGCCGCATCCGAGATCAGGTA
>DAOWFP010000134.1 GCA_030637895.1 Bacteroidota bacterium
TTCGCAGCCTTCACCAGTTCGGGGTGGTTGGAGAGCCCCAGGTAGTTGTTGGCACAGAAGTTCAGCACCCTTTCACCGCTTTCCAGTTCAATTTCTGCCTCCTGGGAAGAGGAAATAATGCGTTCTGCTTTAAACAGGCCTGCATCGCTGATTTGTTCCAGCTCTTTGGCCAGGTGCTCCTTGATTTTTCCGTACATCTTCTTTTATTTAAGTTTGTTTCGTATCTCCTTTAACATAATCCCGGTCATTTTTTTCAAGTCATAATTCTGGGTGAATCCCCAGTCTTTGCTGGCCAGAGAGTCATCCACGCTCTGTGGCCATGTATCTGCAATGGCTTGTCGGAAATCGGGCTTGTATGAAATGTTAAATCCGGGAATCTCTTTCAGTATCTCCCTGTAGACCTGGTCGGGCGTGATGCTCATCCCTCCCAGGTTATAGGCACAATTTATGGAGAGTTTTGATCGTTCAACCTCCATCAGCTGGATGGTGGCCTGGATGGCGTCGGGCATAAAGAGCACGGGAAGTGCTGTATTCCCGGTGAGAAAACACTCATAACTACCGTTGCGGATCGCCTCGTAGTAGATCTCCACCGCATAATCTGTGGTGCCACCCCCCGCTTCTGTCTTATAGCTGACCAGGCCAGGGTAACGTATGCTCCTCACATCCACCCCATATTTATTGAAGTAGTAGTCACACCACCGTTCACCTGCCAGCTTGCTGATCCCGTATACCGTTACCGGTTCCATCACAGCTAACTGAGGGGTGTTGATACGGGGCGTGGTCGGACCAAAAACAGCTATGGAGCTTGGCCAGAACACCTTCTTCACCTCATCTACCATTTTGGCGACCTCCAGGATATTCATAAGGCTATCCATGTTGATGTTCCACGCCTGGGTGGGAAGTTTTTCAGCATTTCCGGAAAGCACAGCAGCCAGGTGATAGATCTGTGTGATTTTGTGCCGGATAATAAAGTGAATCAACTGCTTGTCGTCCATCACATCCAATATCTGGAAGGGCCCGTCCTCGATCACATCGGATGGTGCCTGTTTGATATCTGTGGAAAACACATGTTCACTACCGTAAAGCTTTCTTAATTCAATCACCAGCTCAGAACCGATCTGCCCGGCAGCACCAATCACCAGAATATTGTCCATGAATCGTAGGATTAATGTATAGGTACGAAATTAGCTGTTTCTGTTTCCCAAAAAAAATGATAAAAAACATGAATTTATAACTAATTTTCCGGCGCCTATGAAATATTGCCTCACCCTATGTTTGTTGTTGTCGCTGCTTTCAGTGATGGCACAGGACTACCGGTCGGCCATTTACCATGCTTACGTGCATGAGGAAATGGAGAATTGGAAAGCAATTATGGAGCAGATGGAGCAGGAGTTTTCGCAAACTTCCGATCCGGTCCTGCTCTATGATTTGGTGGAAGCGGAGTATGGATATACCGGTTGGCTGGTATCGGTGAAGCGAAAGAAAGAGGCAGAGGAGCTCTTGAAGAGCGCAGAAAGGCATATGGCACAGATGAGCGACCTGGGGCTGGATAATGCCAGGATGTACAGTCTGAAAGGGGCCTTTTACGGATTTCAGATAATGCTGGAGCCAGCCCGGGCACCAAAATTGGGCCGCCTTTCCATGGAAGCCAATGAAAAAGCTTTAAAGCTGGATCCTGAGGAGCCCCAGGTATGGCTCGAAAAGGCCAATATGGACTATTACAGGCCGGTCATATTCGGGGGTTCCAAGAAAAAGGCTGTACCCTCGTATGAAAAGGCAGTGGAGCTATTTGAATCATCTTCCGAACGTAGCCGGGAGAATTGGGTCTATTTGAATTGCCTGGCTGGACTGGGAATTGCCTACGAAAAAACCAGGAAGTATTCGGAAGCCGGCAGCGTGTACAGGAAAATATTGGAGCTTGAGCCCTCCTTCAAGTGGGTTAAGGAGGAGCTTTATCCCAAATTCCAGGAAAAGCACCCGGGGAATTAACATTCACTCCAAATCCATTTTCTATATTTGTCCAAAGAGTTCAGCATAAAGAAATAAGCATTCTATGAATCAGAATACCAGGGTAAGATTTGCACCCAGTCCCACAGGCCCTCTCCATATTGGGGGCCTGCGCACAGCACTGTTCAACTACCTGTTTGCCAGGAAGAACGGTGGTGTTTTCATTCTCCGGATTGAAGATACCGACCAGACCAGGTATGTGGAAGGGGCAGAGGACTATATTATGGAAGCACTGGACTGGTGTGGCTTGACTCCCGATGAAGGTCCGCGCCAGGGAGGCGGATTCGGTCCTTACAAGCAGTCGGAACGAAAAAGTCAGTATCAAAGGTATGCCATACGGCTTCTGGAAAGCGGGCATGCCTATTACGCTTTTGACACACCTGAAGAGCTTGACAGCATGCGAAAGGAGTATGAATCGCGCCAAGAGACCTTTGTATATGATGCCCGTGTGCGTGAATCCCTGAATAATTCAATTACCATGCAATCCGGCGAAGTGGAAGAGAAGATAGCTTCCGGTACACCCTACGTGATCAGGTTTCGCTTTGAACCAGATAAGGAGATTGTGATGCAGGATATGGTACGGGGCGAAGTGGTGGTCTCTACCTCTACCCTGGATGATAAGATCCTGTTTAAGTCGGACGGAATGCCCACCTACCATCTGGCCAATGTGGTGGATGACAACCTGATGGCCATCTCTCATGTTATTCGCGGTGAAGAGTGGCTGCCATCGCTTCCGCTCCATGTATCACTCTACAGTGCTTTTGGCTGGGAACACCTGATGCCGAAATTTGCCCACCTGCCCCTGATCCTGAAACCAACCGGGAAAGGGAAGTTGAGTAAAAGAGATGGCGAAAAGGGAGGCTTCCCGGTATTTCCTCTTGAGTGGCAAGATCCCATTTCGGGAGACATCTCCCCAGGCTACCGGGAGGAGGGCTACCTTCCAGAAGGCTGTATTAATATGCTGGCACTTCTGGGATGGAATCCAGGAACTGAACAGGAGCTCTTTTCAATGGATGAGTTGATCGCGGAGTTTCAACTGGAGAAGGTAGGCAGATCGGGCTCCAGGTTCGATCCCGAAAAAACCTTATGGTTCAATCACCAGCACGTACAGCTGATGACCAATGATGAGCTGATCCCGGCCTTTCAATCGGTACTGAAAGCCAATGGTGTGCATATTGATGACAGGAGGGTCGAGTTACTGGTCCCGATCATCAAACCCAGGATCGATTTTTTCCATGAAGTATGGGAGGAGTCGTGGTTCTTTTTTAAGGCGCCCGATGCTTACGATCCTGCTGTGGTGAAGAAACGCTGGAAAGAGGATACTCCCGGTATAATGGAACAACTTGCTGAGGCACTTGAACAGTGTGATCCATTTACAGCAGAATCTGTTGAAACCTTTGTCAAAGAAACAATCGCCAAAAAGGAATGGGGCATGGGTGCTATTATGAATGCTTGGAGGTTATTGCTGGTAGGTGCTGCAAAAGGACCCGGACTTTTTGATCTGGCAGCTTACCTTGGCAGGGATGAAGTGATCAGCAGGATGAGGAAAGGGATTGTAGATATTATAGAATAGGAGTTTAAAAAACGGAAATCATGGGAACAGATCAAAAGAGATATATCAATATTCACGGGCACCGGCAAGCCAGCAGCATTGAGGAGTGGGTAATGATGAACCTGATGGCCAAAGATTTTCCACCCGAAGATATCGAAAATGGGTACTATTCTGTTGGCTTCCACCCCTACAATGTGGGCAAGGCAAACGAACAGGAGACTCTGGACAGGGTGCGTAAGGCTGTGGAACATCCCCGGGTACTGGCCATTGGTGAGATAGGGCTTGATAAATCCATTGAGGCACCCATGGTGGATCAGCTACGGATTTTTGAAAAGCAGGTAAAAATTGCTGAATCAGCCAATCTTCCAGTGATGTTGCATGTGGTCAGATCATTCAATGAGATGGTCGCTTATATGAAAGCACAGCAGCCGGTAGTGCCCATGATCATTCATGGATACAACGGAAGCGCCGAGATGGCTGATGAGCTGGTGAAAGCCGGATTCCTTATTTCCTTTGGGGAAGCCATTACCAGGGAACATTCAAAAATCATTGAGGCCCTTCAAAAGGTTCCGGTCGAGATGATGTTCCTGGAGACCGATGAGGGGGATATGGATATCAGGGAACTTTACCTGATTGCCGCTGAGGTGAAAGGGATCTCGGTGGACCATCTTCGTATGCAGATATTTGAAAACGCCCGTACACATCTAGGCAGATTTAACAACTTCATTTGATCCTTATCTGATGGGGCACACCGGTCCACATCCCGACTGGCAGGAACGTACCATTCAACTTCTGGGCGAAAAGAAATTTGCCAGACTTCAAGATGCAAATGTGCTGGTAGTTGGCATGGGAGGGGTAGGATCCATGGCGGCTGAAATGATTTGTCGAAGCGGTATCGGAAAGATGTGTATAATTGATGGAGACACAGTTCTGCCGGGCAATATTAACAGGCAGCTGCCGGCCACTCATAGCAACCTGGACCGGAAGAAAGCAGTGGTAATGGGTGAGAGACTGAAGGATATAAATCCCGGTCTGGAACTGACCGTGATTGATGAATTTATCAGGGAAGAAAGAATTCCGGAAATCCTTCAATCACCCTTCGATTATGTGGTGGATGCCATCGATACCTTTTCACCCAAGATTTACCTGATTTACCATGCAGTTAAGCTTGGCCTGCAGCTGACCTCTTCCATGGGATCGGGAGGAAAAGTTGATCCATCGCAGATCAGGGTAGCCGATTTTAGAGATACTTATAACTGTAGGTTGGCCTATTTACTGCGTAAAAAACTTAGAAAATTGGATGTGCACGGTGGATTCAAGGTAGTCTACTCTCCCGAACAAGTAAGTAAAGAGACGATTATACCCGTAGATGGAGAACCCAACAAAAGATCGACTGTGGGAACCAGCTCCTACATCCCGGCCATTTTTGGCTCCACCCTGGCCTCCATAGTGATCAGGGACCTGGCTGGCGAATAACTTTTTCTCAACTTTTGTGCAACCTATCTGCATCTCCTTCCGTTTAATAGCTATACCAATAAGTAACTAAAATTAAGAAAGCATGAAAAAGTTGATATTTATTGCTGTAGCAGCGTTTTTCCTTGTACAGACTTCCAATGCGCAGTTGTTCAATTGGGGGATCAAAGGCGGCATAGGTTTCTCCAGTTTATCCATTAATGATATCACCGATATAAGTGATGGATCTGATGTATATGATCTGATTACAGGCGATGGGGTGATGGGTTACCACCTGGGAATACAGACACGCATCAAGATTGCCATGATCTATTTTCAGCCTGAGTTATATTGGAATGCAGGTGGCGGAACCCTGGAACAGGTGATGGACGGTGGGGCCACTGAAATTCTGGAAGTGAAATTTAACAGAATGGATCTTCCCCTTCTGGTGGGTGCGAAACTTGGCCCCGTCCGCATAAACATTGGCCCGGTAGGATCTTATGTGATCAACGAGACCAATGAAGGATCCACGGGTGACTTCGATTATCAACTCTATCTCGATGCTATGAATTGGGGATGGCAGGGAGGAATAGGCGTAGATTTAAGCAAACTTTCACTGGATGTGCGCTATGAAGGCTCATTAAGCGACCTGAGCGATTCCGTTCCGGAGGCATTACAAGATTACAACATGGATCCACGTCCTTCACAGTGGATTATCACATTGGGTTACTGGTTCAAGTAAAATCCAACTTATTTAAATACAGGAGGTTGCCCTTTAGCAGCCTCTTTTTTTTTGCCCACTATTCAAAGATATTTGTTTTATGTACCCCTTTGATGGTGCGTTTGCGCAGGATCAAAAACAGGATAAAATGAAGGATCAGGAAGCCACTCCAGATAAGAAGGGTAATATGAACCACCCGGATAGTTTCATGAGCCGATTGAAATCCAAGCAGGAACCAGGCTTCAGAAGCAGCGCCCCAGACAATAAATGTGGTCAGATTCCACCTGAAACCGGCATCAAACAGAAAGTTATTTATGCCGTCCCTTTTTCCGGTCATCCAGGCAGTAACGAAGATCATGGCTCCGTAGACCACTGCAATGACAATGACCCAGGCCCATTTCTCAGCGCTCAACAGGCTGCCCAGTCCAAAACGAAAGAGCACTGTATAAATAAAGAGGAGGAGTGCAAAAAGGAGCAGGTTTCGAGATATTATTTTCATGGTATTGATGTTTTAATTGTTATAGATTAATTCAATAGCAATTCTTGCAATGGTTCTTCGAAAAAGAGCTGTATGTTCCGTTCCACAAAGGATTGAAGAAGGGACGCTCCCAGGGGGGTCAGGTGATAGTATTTCCGGTCGGGACCTTTGTGGCCTTTCCCGGCACTGAAATCGACCATCTTCAGGTGATAGAATTTCCGGAGGGTCCGGTAAAGGCTCTGCTCCTCTGCATGAATGGTCCCTTTCGAGAAGCGTTCGATGGATTCCTGAAGTCCGGAGACATATTTGGGTCCTTCTTTTAGTGAAAGGAAGATCCAGAGGGTAAGCTGACCCTTCTTGTAAGTTTCCTCCCAGGCACTTAGAAGTTCTTGGTGCAAAGCATCATCAGTTTTCATATGGTGCAATTAGTATTAAACAAGATGTATAGTACAAATGTAATACTATTTTGTAATGTGTGTCAAGTTTTTGAAGACTTTATTTATAGAAAATTCTTAAAACGCAATAGGTAAGCGTATTACAGGACCCATTTCTTTTCATTGGTGGTATAATCCAGCACCCTGATTTGCAAATGCTCACCCAGACTGATGGCTTCCTGGGTCATTTTTTCCCTGGAGCCCCTGCAGATACTTATAAAGCGCATTTTGCCCTCCACCACCAGGTTTACCTTAAAGGCCCTGGCCCCCTTTTTATCCTGAGGAACCACAATGGGCGTTGGTCCGGTTCGATTGCTGCTTAAATTGATTCGCACAATGGTTACATAGGAGGGAGTTGGAAGGGCTTTCCATCCACCGATTTTGAAACTCAGAAAGCGGTCATATTTCATGTAGCGCTGACCAGCCATGTCGATGATAACTCCCTGGTAAGAAAAAGCCATCAGTACTCCCACCACAAAGCAGGTGGATCCGCCAATGTATACTCCATTGACCAGGAATGCAATGCTTATTAGGGCCATCAGGGGAGTAACTACCTTGAAGGAGTACTTTTCGTATTTGTAGTTTATTGGGGTCTCCATGGAGATCAAGTTAGCAAACTTTGGCTTATATTTAAATCAGCATTAAACAGAACTTTATGAAACATATTACAAGCTTATATGCTATTCTGGTCCTGGTCTTAGGAACTGCAGTGTCACTCCAGGGTCAGGCCAGTGAAACAACATTAAGCCTGGAGGATATCTATAAAAATGGCACCTATCCCACCCGCTCCTACAGGTCGGTACGATGGATGGAGGACTCCCAGCACTATACCACACTGGAGACAAACAGGGAGCGAGCGTGTTCAGAAATTGTCCGATATAATGCTAAAAGTGGAGAAAGGGAGGTCCTGGTGGGGGCCGACCAGCTGGTGCCCGCACAGGGGACAGATCCCCTGGATGTGAGGGACTACCAATGGTCTTCCGATAACAACAAGCTACTGTTATTCACCAATACCCAAAGGGTGTGGAGGTACCATACCCGGGGCGATTACTGGGTGCTTGATCTTCCCTCGGGGGACTTACATCAGGTGGGCGTATCACTGCCTTCTTCCTCACTGATGTTTGCAAAATTCTCGCCCGATGGAAGCAGGGTGGGCTATGTAAGTGAGCACAACATTTTTGTGGAGCTGCTGGGAAACGGCGCCATCACACAGCTTACCAGGGATGGTGGCGAGCGCTATGTGAACGGAACCTTCGACTGGGTCTATGAGGAAGAGTTCAGCTGCAGGGATGGCTTCAGGTGGAGCAACGATGGGGAGAAGATCATATACTGGCACTCCGATACAGAAGGAACCGGCACTTTCTATCTGATCAATAACCTGGATTCTATCTATTCCATTCCAATGCCCTTTCCATATCCCAAGGTAGGGACCACCAATTCGGCTGTAAAGCTAGGAGTGGTTGCAGCTACAGGAGGCACAACTCTTTGGTTTGATGTTCCTGGCGATCCGAGAAATCACTACCTGGTCAGGATGGAGGTGGTTCCAGATGCGGAGGAGGTGATCATTCAGCAGTTGAACAGGCTTCAGAATACCAACAAGGTGTGGATCGGGAACCTGGAGACCATGGCTCTTGAGAACATCCTTACGGAAACTGACGAAGCCTTCCTGGATGTGCATGACGACCTGGTATGGCTGGAGGGAAACCGGTTTTTCACCTGGACCAGCGAACGGGACGGATGGAGACATCTTTACAAAGTCTCACTCGATGGCAAGGAGATCAGTCAGGTAACCCAGGGGGAATTTGATGTGGTATCGCTCAACTGTATCAATCCCAAGTCGGGATATGTTTACTATATCGCATCGCCCGATGATCCTACCCAACGCTACCTGTATCGCAGTCGACTCGACGGCTTAGGTGCTCCCGAACGAATTTCTCCAGCCGAACAACAGGGGCAGCATCGTTATGTGATGTCCGACGATGCAAAATGGGCCCTGCATACCTTCGAAAATGCGAATACTCCGCCTGTGATCTCATTGATGGAAGTGAAGTCACACAAGGTTATCAGAGTGATGGAAGATAACCAAAAGATCAAGGAAAAATATGCCGGACTGGATCTCTCACCAAAGGAGTTTTTCAAGGTCGATATCGGGGATGTGGAACTGGATGCATGGATGATCAAACCTGCAGCTTTCGATCCGGAGAAGCGTTATCCGCTTATCTTCTATGTCTATGGAGAACCAGCCGGAGCGACCGTACAGGACAGTTGGGGTGGCGGGGACCTGTGGCACCATTACCTGGCACAGCAGGGCTATGTGGTGATCTCTGTGGATAACCGGGGAACAGCAGCCCCCCGTGGGAAGGCGTGGAGAAATTCCATTTACGAGCAGATTGGGGTCCTGGCAGCCAAGGACCAGGCCGCAGCCGCACAAAAGATCCTGGATACCTATTCCTTCCTTGACAGGGAACGGGTTGGCATCTGGGGTTGGAGTGGAGGAGGTTCCATGACCTTGAATTGTATGTTCCGTTTTTCCGGCATCTATAAAACCGGTATTGCCATCGCTTTTGTTTCACATCAGAAGTTATATGATTCGGCCTACCAGGAACGCTATATGGGTCTGCCCGATGAAAATAAAGAAGGGTTTCACCAGGGATCGCCCATTAACCATGCCTCGAAACTGGAAGGGAAGCTCTTACTGATTCATGGAACAGCCGATGATAATGTGCACTATCAGAGTTTTGAGATGTTGGTTGATGAGCTGATTAAGCAGGACAAACTGTTCGATATGTTCTCCTATCCCATGCGTACCCATGCCATTCGTGAACGGGAGAACACCAGCCTGCACTTGCGGCGCACCATGGCCAGGTACTGGCAGGAGAATTTATAATCCTATAATATGAATCCAGAGCAAAAGCATATTCCAAGCATTTTCAATGATGTTATAGGTCCTGTGATGCGGGGCCCGTCAAGCTCTCATAGTGTGGCTGCCCTGAGAATTGGCAGGGTCTGCCGGGATCTGATGCTGGGCACTCCCGACCGGGTGGTGGTGAGCTATGATGCCGGGGATGCTTTAGCTACCACCCACGAGAGCCAGGGATCCGATATGGGAATGAAGGGCGGATTACTTGGTTTTGAGCCGGACGATGTGCGCCTGCTTGATCCTGATCCGCACCTGGCCGAAGCAGGGATCGATCTTTCTTTCAGAGTATGCGACACCGGCTTTGATCTGTCAAACCTCTACCTGGTTCACCTGCAAAGAGGGGAGCTGAAGATGGAGGTGGTCGCCATTTCCACCGGCGGGGGGATGATCGAAGTTACCAGGATCAACAAAGTAGCTCTCTCTATCAAAGGAGACCGACAAGTGGTGTTATGGTTTTCCGAGACGGGCGAACTGTATGTAAAGGATTCTCCTCCTGAAGGCGCAATAAAACGAGTGATTTACCCCATTTTACCAACTCGTTCTCACGATCCGGTAGAGGTGCCTTTTAGCTCTTGCCGGGAGATGATACAGTATAACAGCGAAAAGAACCTTCCTGCCTGGGAGCTTGCTTCAGACTATGAATCCATGAGAGGGGCAGTTACCGAGGAGGAGGTATTTGACAAGATGCGGGATCTTTACCGGGTGATGCGAGCAGCCATTGATAGCGGATTAAAAGGTACCCGTTTCAAGGACAGAATTTTAGGCGCACAGTCGGCCGCTTATATGAAGAAGCTGGAGGCAGGAGGTCTGGCCGGTGGAGAAGCGCTGCATAATATCACCCTCTATGTATCGGCCATAATGGAGGTAAAAAGTTCTATGGGAATCATTGTGGCGGCTCCTACTGCCGGATCGTGCGGAACCTATCCGGGTGCAGTTATTGGAGTGGCCGACTCCCTGGTTTTGAATGAAGAACAGGTGGTAATGGCTTTGCTGGTTGGAAGTCTGACAGGACTCTTCATTGCCACATCATCAACATTTTCAGCCGAAATTGGTGGATGTCAGGCAGAGTGTGGATCTGGCGCGGGTATGGCAGCAGCTTCCATTGCCTGGATGCTGGGAGGGAGCGTGCAGGAATGCATGTCAGCAAGTTCCCTTGCTCTTCAGAATTCACTGGGGATGATTTGCGATCCCATCGCTGCCAGAGTGGAGGCCCCCTGCCTGGGGAAGAATATTAGTTCGGCAGTGAATGCCCTGACAAGTGCAAATATGGCTATGGCAGGTTACGATCAACTGATTCCACTGGATGAAGTCATTGAAACAATGGACCGGGTGGGAAAGAGCCTTCCCTATGAACTTCGCTGTACGGCACTGGGTGGACTGGCCATCACACCTTCCGCCAGGGAAATAGAAAAGAATCTTAAGAATCAAAAACACCAGGGGTGAGCTTGAGTTTAAA
>DAOWFP010000182.1 GCA_030637895.1 Bacteroidota bacterium
AGTAATCAAATAATATATTGATATATTTACATTCTAAACAGACCATATGGCTTCAACATCGGATTTTAGAAACGGCTTATGCCTTGAATTTAACAACGGCCTATATACCATCGTTCAATTTCAACATGTAAAGCCCGGAAAGGGCCCTGCTTTCGTAAGGACCAAGCTGAAGAGCCTGACCACAGGTAAAGTAGTTGAAAACACATTTTCTGCGGGCGTAAAGGTAAATACAGCAAGGGTTGAGAGAAGGCCGTATCAGTATCTCTATACGGATGACCTGGGATTGAACTTTATGCATCTGGAGACTTTCGAGCAGATCCCCATACAGTCTGAAATGATCGACAATGCAGATCTTATGAAAGAGGGGCAAGCGGTGGAAATCGTTGTACATGCCGATACTGAAACTCCTCTTACAGTCGACCTGCCACCCTTTGTAGAGCTTCAGGTGACCTATACCGAACCCGGGGAAAAAGGGAATACTGCCTCTACCTCGGCCCAGAAACCAGCAGAGCTGGAGACCGGAGCTAAAATCATGGTGCCGCTGTTTATAGATACCGGGGAGATGATCAAGGTGGATACAAGGGATCGTTCCTACTCTGAAAGAGTGAAAAAATAGAACAAAAATTTCCTCATGGGTAAATTTTCCGACAACCGGCTCAAGCTATCCACATTCAAGTTGAATGCATTGCTGGATATTACGCTGGCGATCAATGACAGTGTTTCGACCAGTGAACTGATTCGCCGGTATGAGAAGATGCTTACCGATGATCTGGATATCGGAAAGGTTATTGTACTGAAGTTCTCTGATAAGTGGGAGTGCCTGCTTAATTCGGGATTTGGAAACAGTTTTTTTAAAAAGGTAGATGTGGAGCGTGATCTCCTGCCCTTTGAAGAGATCTCGTTCATTACTTCTGAGCCCCAGCACTTCCCTGAGCTGGTGGATATTGTTATTCCTGTATCTCACAAGGATAAAGCCATAGCTTTTGTGTTAATTGGGGACATAGAAGAAGAGGGTGAAGGGGTCAGCCCCATTATCAAACACCTTCGTTTTATACAGACCCTTTCCAACATCATCACTGTTGCCATTGAGAACAAGAGGTTGTTCCAGGAGACTCTTCGCCAGGAGGCTTTGAAACGGGAGATGGAACTGGCCAGCAAGATGCAGACCATGCTGATCCCTGAAAAAGAGAAGCTTCCTTCCAATAAATACATCCGCATCTTAGCTTTTTACCATCCACATTTTGAGGTGGGTGGGGACTATTACGATGTGATTCAGCTTAGCAAGGATGAGGTGGGATTCTGTATTGCAGATGTCTCCGGAAAGGGAATCTCAGCAGCCATCCTGATGTCCAACTTCCAGGCCAATTTGCGTGCACTATTTACTGCCGACAAAGGGCTTACCGATACCCTGCACCGTCTGAATACAACTGTGATGAACAGTGCCAAAGGAGAGAAATTCATCACACTTTTTATTGCCAGGTATCATTATCTTACCAGGGAATTAAAGTATATTAATGCAGGGCACAACCCCCCCCTGCTCTATGAGCCAGAATCAAAAAAACTGACCCAACTTGCCAGTGGATGTGTGGGGATGGGAATGTTGGACGATCTCCCCTTTGTAAACGAGGCCGCAATCTCCCTTGAAGAGCCTGCCAAGCTGTTCTGCTACACCGATGGCCTGGTGGAAGTCATTCAGGATTCAGGCATTGAATTTGGAACTGAGAACCTGGAAAAGGAGCTTATCAATAACAATCCCCTGGAAGACAATATCCAGACCATTATTGAAAATCAAAAAATCCTGGAGGGTTCAGCAGCTATCTTTGATGATATCTCCATCATCGGAGCTCAATTTCCAGGAATGAATGAATTCTCTTAGGCAGCTGCCTCTTCCTCCTCAGGCAGATCCCGGTGATAAATGTCCATAGCCACCAGCATGGCGGTAAATCCCCAGAAAAGGACCGAAATCTTATCTGTATCGAGAAAATTGTTTAGCAGTCCGTGAAGGTAATAGGATACCAGTCCCACCAGTACCGCCATGGAGAAAATCCTGATGCTACGTTTCTTAGATGTAAAGTAAACCCGGATGCCCGTATAGAGCGTGGATCCAATTACCAGCAAAATACTGAGCAGCCCAAATACACCCGTTTCGGCCAGTGGCCCCAGGTACTCGCTGTGTGCGTTTCCCATGGTTCCAAAATCGGTACTGATCCGTGTTTTCTCGTAGGAACGCTGGAATCGGCCATATTCAAACTGATAAGTTCCGGGACCAAAGCCAAATAAAGGTTTTTCTTTCCACATCCGAAGAGCGCAGCTCCACCGGTTAAGTCTTTCAAGGTTGGACTGATCGGTGGTGATATTTGAAATGGACTGGACATGTTCGGTGATTTCGCCAGACGATTCTACCCTGTTCTGCTCAAGTTGCACCATTAACTCTGTCCGGACAGAAAAAAAGAGCCCCACAAGGATGGCTGTTCCCACCAGCACAATTTCAAAGCGGATTTTTAGTTTAAGAATGGCCCAGAATCCAAGCGAAGCCAGAATGCTAACCCAGGTGGCACGTGTATAGGAGACTATGGTTGCAAAAACAAATAGCAGGATCAACAACACCATGAGGAACCTGGTGTTGATATCCTCCCGTTTAATAAACAGGAAGAGTCCCACAAGAACAGGTAGAAGAAAGCCCAGGCTTGCTCCATAGGAAGTATGGTCCTTGTAGAAGGGACTAGCCGCGCTATGGGCCATAACCTGGTTATCGAGTCCGTACTGAGCATGATTGATAAGCGTATATATAATCACTCCTGTAAAGGCAATAGCAAACATCCATACATAGGTATGCATGCGCTTCTCCTGTTTGAACAGCTGGGTCGCCAACAGATAAAAGCCCACAATAAACCAGAGCCTTGAAGCAAGCATTTTAAAAGAGACCAGCAGATCAGTGCTGGTGAGACTGGCGATAAACAACCAGGCCAGGTGAAAATAGATGGCCAGGGTAACAGGGTGCCGGAGTACCTTCAGATCGATTCTGTCACCTATGAAGTACTTGATCACGTAGAGCAGCAGCAACCCAGCCAGTAAGGGTTCTGTTGGAAGGTACATGTCGATGGACAGGCCCTCCACAAGTCTGCTCAGGGGCACAGAAACAGGTACAAAAAAAACAATGACCAGCAGGAATTTATCCACTGCAACAATGGCCAGGGCAAGGAACAAGAGGATAACAGGAACAAGAGGAACATAGAAGACCTCTAAAGCAAGCATGATGCTGTTCAATGCTACAAAAGAGATCAGGATTCCCCAAAGAAGGGATTTCGGATACCTAAATTGGATTCCGTTTATCATTTTTCTTCCTGAATGGCCACCCTGGCCCTGATGTTATCAACGATAATCAGCACAATCAATGCGAACAAGAGTGAAGCAAAGGTAGAGACAATAACAATCAGCGATTTCTTAGGATAGGCCTTTTTCTCAGATGGATAGGCCTCTTCAACCACAAACTTATGAGGTAGATTCTGTACGGTTTCCAGCCTGGCCTCTTTGTACTTGAGACTCAAATCGCTAACCATGGCGGTTTCGTAACGTAACATATTCATCATAGTGATATAGAGCGCCCCGTTTTCTGAAATCGCCTTAATCAAATTATTGGTAGGATCCCCGCTTGTCTTCAGGTTTTCAGAAACCTGTGCGCTCAACAGGTCCATGGAGTCCCTCATTGCTGCAAGCTTTTGTACAGCCTCCAGGTACTCCCGCTCCACCAGGTGGAAAGCCTCACGGGCACGCTCCTTTGTCATACTGTTGAATACCGTATCCACAAGCGCAGAAATGTCATTGGCCATATTGGCTGCGTATTCCGGATCCCTATCCATCACTGAAATCTCTACGGACATATATTCAGTGAGACGAAAATTGATATTAGAGTTATACGTTTCATAAAGCCGGGTTAAGGGATATTTTTCGTCGGGACTTATTTCATAATGCTCCAACAGCTTATACTTCTGTATAATCCGCGACCGGATAGGTTCTGAATTCAGAATCTGTAAAAGCTGTTCGGCCTGCTGCTCCTCCCCGAAGCCATGCACACTCTGTCGTCCCGAATAATTCTGCGAAAGCAGGTCCTTGGAAATGGATGCATTGGATGTAGGGAACATGATGACCGATGACTGAAACATGGGTGTGATCAGCAATGAAATAATAATAGAGGCTATGCCTGCAATCAAGCCAATCCCCATGAGGACAGTCCGCTTTTTCCATATATAGATCAAGAGATCTACTGAGGAGAAATTATAGCCAGTTTGTTTAGTGTTTTCCATATCAATGCTCATTATTTTTCTTTGACCCTTATGAGGTAGTAATTCTTTTTCCCTTTCTGAACTAGCAGATACTTGTTATTGATAAAGTCTGCACTGGTGATGCGCTGTTCGGGCCCGGATAGCTTCTGCTTGTTGATGCTGACTCCCCCGCCGGCCACCATGCGTCTAGCCTCCCCCTTGGAGCTGAAAACAGTAGTGTCAACTGCCAGAAGTTCCAGTACATCACGATCCATATCTGAAGACCTAAGCTCGAACTGTGGCACCCCTTCAAATACAGAGAGAAAAACATCCTCCCTGATCTTCTTAAGCGATTCAGTGGTCCCTTTTCCAAAAAGAATACCAGATGCTTCCACCGCCATTTCATATTCTTCACGGGTATGAACCATTACTGTAAGTTCTTCTGCTAATTTTTTCTGCATCACACGAATATGAGGCGCCTCAGTATGCTCTCCAACCAGTGCCTCAATCTCCTCCCGCTTGAGCATTGTAAATATCTTCAGGTACTTTTCTGCATCCTCGTCCGAAACATTGAGCCAGAATTGATAAAATTTATAAGGAGTGGTTCGCACAGGATCGAGCCAGACATTGCCTTCCTCTGTCTTTCCAAATTTACCTCCATCCGCTTTGGTAATCAAGGGCCAGGTGAGGGCAAAAGCTTCTCCCCTTTCAATGCGCCTGATCAATTCGGTTCCGGTAACTATATTTCCCCACTGGTCGGAGCCTCCCATTTGTAGTTTACACTGGTGGTCGCGGTAAAGCACCTGGAAGTCGTAACCCTGGACAAGCTGATAAGTGAATTCCGTAAAGGACATGCCCGACTTGCTATCTGAGCCAAGCCGTTTCTTTACTGAATCCTTAGCCATCATATAGTTTACGGTAATGTGTTTGCCAATATCCCTGATGAAATCCAGAAATGAGAACTCCTTCATCCAGTCGTAGTTATTTACCATCAGGGCCCTGTTTGAAGCCTCTGTTTCAAAATTCAGGAACCTGGAAATCTGAATTTTTAATGCCTCCTGATTTTGCCTGAGTGTGCTTTCATCGAGCAGATTACGTTCCTGCGACTTTCCGCTGGGATCGCCAATCATACCAGTTGCTCCTCCTACCAGTGCAATAGGTCTGTGTCCTGCATGTTGAAGGCGCTTCAACATCATCACACCCACCAGGTGCCCGATATGAAGTGAATCGGCTGTGGGATCGATCCCCACATAGACAGAAACCTGCTCCTTCCCCAGAAGCTCCTCTGTACCGGGCATAATATCGTGGATCATTCCTCTCCACTTCAGCTCATCTACCAATTGTTTATCTATCCTATTCTCCACCATTTGCTATCTAATTATCTTACTAACCTGCTAACTTACATTATATTGCTACCGGAACCTCATTTTCTTCTTCCTTTTCCTTCCTGGGAATGAATTCCTTCCATTCCTGCTTTTTAAGATAGGGAAAAACTGCTGGAGCAAAATCCGATAGTGGCCTATAAAGAAGAGAGCTTTCTATTCGCTCCGGCTTAATCAACTGCTTCTCCTCGTTGACCTGGTTCACCGGCCAGAGTATCATACTAATCACAAAAGCTGTTACCAGAAGTCCGAAACCCATTCCCAGTAAACGGTTGACCAGGTTGAGAGCTACTGCTTTGATAAGTTTTTCCACAACAAAAGCTACCAGGTGCACAAGCAGCACAATAGAGACAAAGGCTACTGAAAATGCGATCACATTCATATAATCGGGTGAAATATCGAAAAGAGAATCCAGTAGTGAAGCAAAAAGGGGGCGTAGCTTGATGGCCCCGAAAATTCCCAGCACCAGAGCTGCCAGGGAGGCGACCATGTGGATAATACCCTTCTTAAAGCCCCTGTAAACTGCAAAGAGCAAGGGGACAAGGAAAATAATATCTAGGTAATTCATAGAACAGAGTTAAACGGCACAAATAAACGCAATTCTTGGGAGATTTGATAATATTTTTGTTTGCGTTGGATCAAAAAAAAGCTGATCTTGACTTAGTAAAAAGATTCACCATGGAGATCCGAAAATTTAGATCTGAATACAATCTGGAGCTGATCCCGGCTTCACACGAAGGAATCTTTCTGGGCGACCTGGTATGGGACCCCATTCTCGGTCCACCCGATTTCTCAAGGAAAGGGATGCCCAATACCATCTACACCGCCTTCCTGGATGCAGGCTTGATTACTAATGCAGACTGGGGAAAATTCAGGGAAGAAAACCAGGAGACAGTCCTTGTTGATGCTCATTTTGCAACGCGCCATGTGGATGTGAACGTAGAATTTATCAGTGAACTTCAGCATCCAAAGATCGGTAAAATCAGTAGTGAATTTAAACCAGATAAGCTCAGTAAGTTCACTTTTGGGAACCTACAAGTTCGTGAAATGGACGACCTGATGCGCATTAAAATTGATCACTTCCTGGAACAGATGAAGGCGTCCCGCTGGAGCGATTACGATGGCAGCATCCGAAGGGTTTATCTTATCACAGAGCTCTATTACGGTACCATCCGGATGCTTATTGAGAAACAGTTCAGCACTGAACTGGAGGCAAGCATGGAGAAAGTGGAGCTTCAGGCATCGGGCAAATCAGAGGGAAGCCATGCAGTGGAGTATGCATTTTCCCATGACAATGTTCCCTTTGCCATGCGAATTGAAAGGGTGCGTAATTTCAATGGCTAATAAGGTTTAATACCTGGTGTAATTGCTCCACCTGGAAGAAACGCTTTGATTGGGGTTCCTGATCAACCTCTTCATGGGCCCAGGTGGTATGATAGGGGACATAAACCCCCCAGGCGCCAAGTTCGAGAGGGGGAATAATATCGGATTTAAGCGAGTTCCCGATCATCAAAAAGGCTTCAGGAGAAATATCGAGGTGTTTGAGCAGCTGTACATATTGCAACTCCATTTTATCACTCATCACTTCGATGTGATGGAAATAATCAGCTATCCCTGATCTGCGCATCTTTCTCTCCTGGTCCAGTAAGTCACCTTTGGTGGCTACAATTAATCTGTAATGGGGAGCCAGGCTATGCAGTACATGCTTAACATCATCGAGCAGTTCGATGGGATGCTCCAGCATAGACTTCCCGATGCCGATGATCCGGCTGATGTCTCTGGAGGATACACCTCCGTCGGTCAGTTGAATGGCGCACTCCACCAGCGAAAGCATAAACGCTTTAATCCCATAACCATATAGCCTGAGGTTTGAAATTTCGGTCTCAAATAAAGCACCTGCTATATTTCCATTCACCCCATAGGAGATTACCAGTTGTATGAACTGCTCCTCTGCTTCCCGGTAATAGGGCTCATTTACCCATAGTGTATCGTCGGCATCAAAACCGATCACTTTAATCCCTTTAATCATCCTGTGCAGAAATTTCGAAGCCCAAAGGTAGTGATTATGGCCCGATCGGCCCCAGGTCTCTCGGAAAGATATCTTCGCGGGTAACTGTCAGGCTGCGCATGCTAATGGAACTACCATTCGCATCCTCCTTATTCACAAAAATACCAAGCCCTGTAAGCCGCCCACTAATGGTTGAACCGGAATCGATACCCACAGAAACTACATCGCCATGCTCTCCATCCCTGCGAATAACCAGGTCATTTCCTACAAGATGAAAATTGGGATAGTGACCTGTCTGGATAAATCGTTTTAGCTTAAGTGTAGGGGTATGGCCATGTACAACTACATATCCTTTCCAGAGGGTGGCAGGACTGTTAAAAAAGGTCTCTCTGGCCCACAGGAAGGATTCCTCCATATCAAGCTGTTTATCCTGAATATACTGTTGCAGATCCTGGTAGTCTTTCAGCAACAGCTGGTCTGCTACAGGGATGGAAGGCGATACACCTGCGTGGGTGGCAAGAACTCTCAAGCCTGTCCCTGGTTCTGTTACATGGCTCATGCGAAGACTCCGAAAAAACTGAAGGTAGTGATCTTCCATCTGAGACTGGAAACTGAAAAAGCCAGGAAATCCAAAGGATTGCAGGGTTGCCTCACCTCCGTTCTGATACCAAAGTTCCATAGGGTTGTATCCGAAAGCAGAATCTTCATAGGCATTCAACATCATCAGTTCGTGGTTTCCCATCAAACAAACTACAGGAAGCTCCAACTCCATGATGCGATCCACCACTTTCCGCGAATGAGGGCCACGGTCGATATAATCCCCTACAAAAATTATCTCCCGGGGATCGTGCTTTAGTATAGCTGAAAGCAGCTTCTCCAGGAGACTAATTTCTCCGTGAATATCACCTATGAACCAGTAATTTTTCATAACAGCAGGCAATTAAAGTACTAAAAATTCTATTTTTACGCTCATGTCTATGACCAAAAATCAACGCTTCGGGCTCATCGCCTTTCTAATCCTTATCATTGCCGCTATCCTGGTGACCAATGAACCCTGGAAGAGATCTTCCACTGAGCTGCTTGGCGCTCTTGGCACGGAAACTCCCCCGGCTTCCATCACCATCAAATGGAAAGACCTGAGTTTGGGCTATCCCCTGGCCCATACAGGTGATACCATCCTCTCCTATACCGGATTTCACCTGGCTTATAACGAACAATTCGAACAGGCAGCCTGGGTGGCTTATGTGCTTACCAGAGAGGAGGTTGAATCAGGGACCATCGAACGCACCGACAACTTCAGGGCCGATACCTCCATCGCAAGCGGTTCGGCAACACCTGCTGATTATCGTGGCTCTGGATTTGACCGGGGACACCTGGCTCCGGCAGGTGATATGAAATGGGATCAACTTGCCATGAGCCAGTCCTTCCTCATGTCAAATATGAGTCCACAACTACCTGCATTTAACCGGGGTATCTGGCTCAGACTCGAAACAGAGGTCAGGAACTGGGCCATGGATAAAGATAGTCTCTATGTGATCACGGGACCTCTCTTCTCACCCACCGATTCCCTCATAGGAGAGAATGGGGTAGGTATACCGGGCCATTACTTCAAAGTACTTGTGGATCTCTCTCCACCCGATCATGATATGATCGCCTTCCTGTTGCCGAACTCCGGCTCCTCGGAGGAGCTAATAAGCTTCGCCATCCCGGTGGATTCATTGGAGCAGCTTAGTGCTTATGATTTCTTTGCAGGTGCACCCGACCAGGAAATTATCGAATGGTTGGAGGGAAGGATTGAACCAGGCAACTGGAATTAATGTTGTATATTAATCAACATCCGCCCATGCCCTACCGAAGCGTGCATCTCATATTGTCAGCTCCAGTCTTCCTGTTGCTATACTCATATACAGCTGTGGGAGTTTTCCTGATTCTTATCATGTCATACCTTCGATTCAGAAGAGGGATTAGCTTCCTGATGGGATGGTGGGCCAAATCCATGTTCCCGCTTATGGGGAAAAAGGTCCGCA
>DAOWFP010000086.1 GCA_030637895.1 Bacteroidota bacterium
GGGATCTTAAAAGATGAAC
Organism: Bacteroidota bacterium; assembly: GCA_030637895.1. Lineage (GTDB taxonomy): Bacteria > Bacteroidota > Bacteroidia > Bacteroidales. The sequence continues at coordinate 20 of DAOWFP010000086.1, forward strand.
CACTGGCATAGGAGTGCATTCCTCCCAGGAAGTAGTTGACCCCAAAATAGGTCATCATCACCGAACTGTAGCTGATAAAGCTAGCCAGGTTAAAGGCAAATTTTCCCCTCAAACCAGGGATCCTGTGCATATGGGTAACAAATGCGTACACAAGAACAGTTATAAGCGCCCAGGTCTCCTTGGGATCCCATCCCCAGTATCGTCCCCATGATTCATTGGCCCAGACACCACCCAGGAAGACCCCTGCAGTCATGAAATAGAGTCCCACAACCAGGGTCAGATGATTCACATTGGTAACCTGATTGATCACCTCTTCCATTCTTGACTTATTGGAAGGTGTAAGAATGGCATAGACCACTACATTAAGCAGACCCATGATGGATGCCAGTCCCAGGAATCCGTACCCTGCCATAATCACAGCTACGTGAATGGTGAGCCATGGGGACTTCAGCACAGGTACCAGGTTTGTAATTTCCGGGTTCATATTGCTCATTCCGGCCACCATCAATGAAAGTGCCGCCAGTATGGCAGTGAGTGCCAGGGCATATCCCGATCTCTTTACAAAAATCAATCCGGCAAGTAAGGTCACCCAGGCAACAAAGATCATTGATTCATACCCGTTACTCATGGGGGCATGACCACTGATATACCATCTTGCTGCAAGGGCCACCGTATGGACTACCAGGGCCGCCGCCAGATGAATTACCCCTATCCTGAAAAGCTGCCTGTAAATTTTTCGTGGTTTGAAAACCACCAGGAAGGAGAGTGCCATCATAAAAATCCCGAATATTCCATAAAATCTCGCCAGGATAGGAAAGATATTGACCCTGTTGTAGACGATCTCCATCTTCTTTTTCGACTCGGAGGGTATAATTTCGCCGGAAAGCTGATTTTTTCCCAGCTGGTCCACATAAAAACCCGCAGCTCCATAATTACCCTGTTGCAGGGCACCCAGATAACTAAGAAACACATTTGACATGGTATCCTCCTTATGGTTCATCTGTCCATTCAGGGCTTCGCTTAACGATGCCCATTTGTGATTCTCGGCTCCCTGGTCAGGGAAGATGCGGATCAGTCCTCCGGATTGCACCAGGTAAAAGGCATTCAAACGGTCGTCCAGTTTAATGAGCTCCCTGTCCAGTTCGGTCTGCATGGTGACCTGTTTGGCATATGCTTCATTTACCAGGTCCGAAAGCAGGTAACTCCCTGAAGGATCCATCATATCATTAAAACTGACCAGCTCTCCCCTGTAACCGGTGATGCGGTGCAGTTCGGGATGTTTTACCTTAAATAACTCTTTTTGCTGCCACACATCGGGATACAGGATCATTCCCAACAGTACCTGGTCGGAAGTATAATTTTCGTACTGGGAATTTTTGGTAATCTTTCTGACCACCTCATTGGAAAGGGTGTTCATGGGTTCAAAACGACCTCCCCTATCCTGAACCCAAAGCATGCCAAAATCTTTGGCCACATCCTTAGGTGGAACCTCCTGGGAAAAAAGTGAGAGGCTACTACCCAGCAGCAGCATAATTATGGCGATGGATTTGGCCACAGGAGCTGACCTCCTGGCAATCATCGCAAATCGTGTTCCCGGTACAAATAGTGCGACCACCATTCCGGCAATCAGGACCAGGTAGCCCAGGTAGGTGACCCAGGTACCCACCCTGTCCCTGTTCACAGAGAGGATGGTTCCCAGTTCATCCTTATCATAGGATGCCTGGTAAAATCTGTATCCTCTGTGTTTTAACACGTTATTCATAAATATTCTACGCTCTTCCTGGATACCCATCTCCTCATCGAGCAATACTACATCGCTGGCAAAGGAGGAAGGACTGTTTGAGCCCGGATAGCGTTCCACCTCGAAATTCTTTAGGAAAAGCGAAAATGGCAGGTGGATCTCCTGTGAGCCATAGGTGATCGAATAATTAAGATCGCCCATACTCCCCTCAACTGGTTGACCTGCCAATCCGGTTAGTCCGGGTACAAATACCTCGCTGGTCATTCCCCTGTATCTGATCTCCAGTTTCACTGCCCCAAGATGTGAACCCATCTGTCCGGCAGGAGCCCTGACAATCTGTTTTCTGGCCGATGGCATATAACTCTGGAGTGCCATACGCATGGTCCCTATCTCATACAAAACATTCTCCCTGACAGGGACTTCTTGTCCAACAGCATACTTCTCTCCTTCACCACCACCCATCTGCATCACCGAAACTTCAAAAGGAGCACGCAAGATGATCATATCGCCCTGAGAATAGAAATTGATCATGGCGCTTGAATCCTCAAGGTTGAATCCGATTGTCATCCCATTTACCTCCTGGGTGATCCCCGACGGAATCCCAACTGAGGTCTGGCGATCGCTTACCAGCATTATCTGCATATAAGGTTCTCCACCCGGACCTGATATATATTGCTCAATGGCAGAGGTCAAATATTCTGTGGATTTGATCTTTATCTTTTCACCCCCATGGCTGGCACTCATGCGATAATCCTTTGGAGTCAGGTGCGTTAGCATCACCCCTCTGGTATGCTTGGAAGTTTCCCCATTGGCTTCCAGTACCACATCGATGTAAGCATTATCACTTAGCATTACATTGGATGCATCGTTCTCACGGATATGCATATTCCCCTCGTAACTGATAAAGCGGGTTATAGAAGCTCCCAGCAGGATCAAAATAAATGACAGATGGAACAGTAAGACTACAATCTTTTTCCGTCTGAATAATTTCTGTTTTACCATTACTCCTACCAGGTTGATTCCAATGAGCAGCATCAGGAGCTCGAACCAGTGCGTTCCATAAAACACTGCCCAGGCAGTCTGGGTGGAGTAGGCACTCTCCATAAAGGTGGCCAGTGCCAGAACAACTATAAGAATAATCATCAGTACTGCCATAAATGGCATGGAAACGAGGAAGGCTAACTTTTTCAACATAGACGTACAGTTTTTTTAGGGGGCGTAAGATAGTAAAATCATCCCGGTTGGAGCAAACTCCCCAGCTGATATACAGCAAAACTTGCGGTCCACGCGATGGCCGTGGTATAAAAAAGAACAAAGGCGGCCCACTTCCAGCTTCCCGACTCCCTTCCAACAGCGGCAATCACTGCCACACAGGGAAGATAAAAGAGGACAAAAAGAAGAAATGAGATACCGGTCAGCGGTGTAAATACCCGGGTTCCGGTAAGCGGACCCTTGGTGTACACCTGCTCTCTTATTCTATTTTGCAGTGAAACCGATCCATCTTTGCCTCCATTGGGATCTGCCTGATACAGAACACCCATGGTACTCACCACAATCTCTTTGGCAGCAAAACCGGTAACCAGGCTGATACCCATCTTCCAGTCAAAACCCAGAGGTCTGATTACCGGTTCAATGGCCACTCCCAATCGACCAATATAAGAGTGCTGCTGACGCTCCGACTCCATTTGTTGGGTAAGCAATATTATTTGTGATGCAGATTGCTCCGAATCCTTTTGCTCCTCCTGGGTGATTAGCTGATTGTAATCCCGCGAGTACTCCACATTCCTGGGGAAATATCCCAGGGCCCATATCACCAGCGATGCCACCAGGATCACACCTCCCATTTTTTTCAGGTAGTGTGCTCCCTTGTTCCACATATGACGCAGGATCACCCTGATTCCGGGGTTCCGGTATATGGGAAGCTCCATCACAAATGGTGCTTCACTATTCTTAAACAGCGCCTTTTTAAACAAGATGGACATCAGCATAGAAAAAACGACCCCAACCATATAGAGCATAAAAATCACATTCCCTGCCTTTGTTGGGAAAATAGCCCCTGCCACCAGTACATAGACCGGAAGTCTTGCACTACAGGACATAAAGGGAATGATCAACATGGTAAGCAGCCGGTCATTCCGGTCCTCCAGGGTTCTTGTGGCCATAATCGCAGGTACATTGCAACCAAAACCCATGATCAGTGGAATAAAGGACTTTCCATGCAGGCCGAAGAGGTGCATAACCTTGTCCATGATAAAAGCGGTACGAGCCATATAGCCCGTATCTTCCATCAGGGAGATAAAGAAGAAAAGGATCAGAATATTGGGAAGAAATACAATCACACCCCCTACTCCTCCAATGACGCCGTCCACCAGCATATCCCGGAAGATTCCTTCCTGCATATTTGCTTTAATGAAGAGACTCAGCAGATCTACCCCGCTTTCGATCCAGCCCATGGGATAGTTCCCCAGGGTAAAGGTGGCATGAAACATAAGCCAGAGAAATCCCAGAAAAATGGGCAGACCAAAGTATTTATGGGTAAGTATCCCATCGATCCGCTGTGAACGGGTAAACCCGGGATTGGCCCCGCTCTTCTTCATGGTCTCCTTCAGTGCTCCTGCCACAAATCCGTAGCGTGCATCCGTAATCAAAGTATCTGTTTCTTCCCGGAACAAATTGCCAACACGCTCACTCTCCTCACTGGCTTTCGCCTGGATCTCCATGAAATTCTCAGCTCCGGAAATCAGGAAGGCCCCATTATCGTCCCGTTCCAGCAGTTTCAGCGAAATAAACCTGGATGAGTAATGGTCGGTAAGGGATGGGGTAAGGCGAATCAGCTTCTGTAGTTTATGAATCGAGTGCTCAATCTCCTCTCCGTAATTGATATGGATATGTCTTATATCGGGATCCTCGTTCTCAAAAACACGTATGACATGGTTCAACAACCTGAATATCCCTTTGCCGCGATGACTAATCGTGGGGACTACCCTGATTCCCAAAAGCTTGCTTAGCAGGCTAAGATCGACTTTATCTTTTCGAGCCAGTAGATCATCGTACATATTCAGGGCCAGCACAACAGTCACATCCATGTCGATTAGCTGACTTGTGAGGTAGAGGTTTCGCTCCAGGTTGTTGGCATCGACCACGTTAACCACCACATCGGGCTTGTTTTTCAGAATATGCTCCCTGACAAAGCGCTCTTCGCTTGAGAAATCTGATAGCGAGTAGGTACCAGGAAGGTCGGTAATGCGGAAGGTATACCCCCTGTGGTTGAACAGCGCCTCTTTTGACCCCACAGTTACTCCTGCGTAGTTCCCCACATGTTCCTTTGAATGAGAGACACGGTTAAACAGGGTGGTCTTTCCACAATTGGGATTCCCTACCAGGGCCACATCGATAATTTTTCCAGGCCTGGGAACCACCGGGCCTCTTTGCAGGACATCGGAAATAATGCCCGGTCCACCAGTTTTGACTCCCTGGAAATCTTTATCCGAAACCACCTCCACAAGGTCCGCCTCACTTCTTCTTAAGGAGATATTGCTCTCCAGTATTCTGTATTCAACGGGATCCTTCAGTGGTGCTGATTTAACAACGGTAATATTCTTTCCGCGTATAAATCCCATCTCGGTCAAGCGCTTACGGAAGGCTCCACGGCCCCTGACCCTGGCGATGGTTGCAGAATCACCAGTATGTAAATCGTTTAAAGTCATTTGCTAAATCTTCCCGGCAAACCTGTATCCCAGCTTTTCGATGGTCTCCTTGATTTGATTCTCAGAAACAGATTCAGCCTGAACAGTCACCTGGCTATTTGACCTGTCGGCCAACACCTCCGACACTCCCTGCAGATCCTTCAGTCCATTTTCAACTGTCGCTTTGCAATGATCGCATGTCATGCCCTCCACTCTGTATTGTACTATATTTTTTTCCATGATATTTGCTTTTTCCTTGTCTTTCCTTCTCTCCTTTTGAGCGGAAATCAACTTCATAAAGTACCCGTTCATTATGAGAAGCAGCAGGAAGGCCGATGAGGCCCATTTGAACCACCCGGTCTGGTGATCATGCACAAGTGTAAGGGACGGCAAGGCCCCTGTAAACCACTCCCTGGGTAAGAACTCATTGACCAGGATCCCAAAGAACAGTGCCCCTCCAATGATGGTAAGCAGGTAAACCCAAAGAGACCTTTTCCCTAGCGTATTTCCTATGACGGCCATGGTGGCTATATTGGTAGCAGGACCAGCCATCAGCAGGACCAGAGCTGCTCCAGGAGCCAATCCTTTCATCAACAAAACTGCTGCAATGGGAATGGATCCAGTGGCACATATATATAGCGGGACCGAAGCTGCTATCATCAGCAGCATGGCCAGGTATTCACTGGAGATCGTGCTGGTGAAAAAATCTCCAGGGATCAGAACCGAAAGCAATGCGGCCACCAGCATACCGATCACCAACCACTTGGAAATATCCTGGATCAACTCCACAAATCCATACCTGAACAATTCTTTCACAGATCTTTCATAGTGCTCTTCGCTTTTACTAGCTCTATCTTCCTCTTCTTTGCCGTTTCTCTCCGTCGCATTTCCAAGCACTCCTCCTAAAAGTCCCGTAAGTAGCGCTACTACCGGTCTGATAATAGCCAGGGGAAGACCAAGCAGTGAATAGGTTGCCAGTATGGAGTCCACCCCTGTCTGCGGTGTGGAGATTAAAAAGGAGATGGTGGGACCCCTGGAAGCTCCATTTCTGTAAAAACCAATCCCCGCAGGCAATACACCACAGGAACAGAGGGGCATGGGAACACCCAGAAGGGATGCATTGAACACAGACCTGAAGTTGCTTTTACCCATATACCTGGTAATCATCTGCCTGGGGAATACCACCCTGAGTATTCCGGCAAATAAGAATCCCAGCAGCAGGTAAGGCGACATCTCGTTTACCAATCTGGCTAATTCTCCCAAATATGATCCTGCTATCTCTAACATCGTACAAAAGTAACTGACTCTCTCATACATCCGATCCCCATAATTGGGTATTTTGTCTGAAATGGATTATATTTCAGCTATGCGAATCAAATGCCCTATTATTGTTGCCCTTTCGCTCATGCTCGGCACCATAAGTACCGCCTGGGCACAGGAGGACTCCTACATCCTTAAAAGGCAGCTATTCAAAGTACCCCTTACCTCCATTAACATCTCTCCCGATGGATTGTTCCTGCTTTCAGGTTTTGAGGATGGGTCCTTCCGCTTACTGGACCCTCACAGTTTCGAGGTAAAACTTGAGGTCCTGGATGCTCACTACAAGGCAGTCAATGCCATGGACATGAGCCCCAAAATGGATTTTATCCTGACGGCGGGACATAGCAGCATCAAACTGTGGGATAGAAGCGGGAAACACCTTTTCGACTGGAATGATCACGCTACCACCATTTGGAACGCGGAAATAAGCAGCGATGGCCAATGGGCGGTCTCTTCGGCAATGAATAAAACCTTCCTGCTCTGGGATGTAAATAACAATGCCCTGGTGGAGCGCATGCGTGGACATGAGGATGTTTGCATCGCGGTTTGCATCAGTCCAGATAGCCGGCTGATTGCAAGTGGAGGCTACGATTTAACAGTGCGGATCTGGGATCTGGAAACCAGGCAGGTAATCTCTCAGCTCCACGGGCCTTCCCAGGATATTTACGATGTGGAGTTCAGTCCGGACGGCAACCTGCTGGCAGCCTGCTCCAAAGACAAATCGACCCGCATATATGGGCTGAAGGAAGAAAAACTGCTCCATCTCCTGAACGGACACAGTGACCTGGTTATGGAGGCTGAGTTCAGTCCGGACGGCAACTACCTGGTCACGGGTTCGGCCGACCAATCAATCATCCTCTGGGATGTTCTTACGGGTGAGCGGATACACCAGTTTCTGGATAATGATGCTACGGTCATGGACCTGGTATTTCACCAAAATGGCCAATCTTTTTACAGCATTAGCTATGCAGGGGACCTGACGCGGTGGGAAGTGGATCCCGAAATTTTCGTTCTGAAATATTATGAAGATCCGTACCGTGAAGAGCTTGCTGCAGACCCCATTTTCGAAACAAAAAGAAAAGGCGAGTCCAAAAAGGATTACCAAAATAGAATGGCAAAGGCCGCTGTGAAGAAAAGTGAAATCATTGCACGCTATTACGATCAGTATCTCTCCGAGAGAGCGAAGTAACTGCCCAAAAACATCCATTTCCATAAGGTCATGTGGCAGCTTCACCCTACCTTTGCAGCAGGTATGAAAGTTCAGATATATATCACTTCCAAGCGCCTGTTTCTGAACATCAAACAGCGCGATAAGTTTTGTGGCTAGAGTCCGGTCCCGGTATCTGGCTCCAAATCTTCCTGATTATTTCCTATTCCCATTATTCAATTACCATTAACTCTTAACACTTTGTTATGAACTTGCCATACGCAGAACCCTATAAAATTAAAATGGTCGAACCCATGTACCCCAGTACCAGGTCCGACCGGGAGGCGTGGCTCAAAGAGGCCCGCTATAATCTGTTTAATCTGAAAAGTCAGCAGGTATTTATTGACCTCCTCACCGATTCGGGAACGGGTGCCATGAGCCAGGAGCAATGGTCGGCGCTTATGAGTGGTGATGAATCCTACGCTGGGAGTCAATCCTTCCACCGACTGAAGGAGGTGATCACTTCCTTGACAGGCTTCCCCCATATTCTTCCCACCCACCAGGGGCGGGCTGCCGAGAATGTGCTCTTTTCGGTTATGGTAAAAGAGGGCCATGTTGTGCCGGGAAATGCCCACTTCGATACCACCAAGGGACATATTGAGTTCCGAAAGGCTTCTGCCTTCGATTGCACCATTGATGAAGCATCCGATACCTCCCTTTACCACCCTTTCAAGGGAAACCTGGATATCAACAAGCTGGAAAACGTGGTACAGGTGTACGGAAAAGAGCGGATCCCCATGATCATTGTGACTATTACCTGTAACTCAACAGGCGGACAACCCGTGAGCATGGAGAACATGAAGGCAGTGAGAAGTTTCGCCGACAGCTATGGTATCCCTGTAATCTTTGATGCAGCCAGGTTTGCTGAAAATGCCTACTTCATCAAAACCAGGGAGAAGGGCTACGAGGAGCGGTCTATCCGGGAGATTGTCCGGGAAATGTTTTCCCTGGCCGATGGGATGACCATGAGCAGCAAGAAGGACGGAATCGTCAATATGGGTGGATTTATTGCCCTTAAAAGCAAAGCCTTATACAGGGAAGCCACCACCTTTAACATCATGTTTGAAGGCTATATTACGTACGGGGGCATGTCGGGAAGGGACATGGCCGCGCTGGCCCAGGGACTGGAGGAGGCCTCCACCTTTGGATTTCTGGAGAGCCGGATCCGCCAGGTGCACTACCTGGGTGAACTCCTGAAGGATGGCGGTGTCCCGGTGCAGGAACCTTTCGGGGGGCATGCCATCTTTGTGGATGCCACACGCTTCCTGCCTGGTGTACCCAGAGAGGAGTTTATTGCCCAGACACTGGCTGCAGAACTCTACCTGGAATCGGGAGTGCGGGCCGTGGAGATCGGTACACTGCTCGCCGATCGTGATCCGGAAACCCGTGAAAACCGCTATCCCAGGTTGGAACTGCTGCGTTTAACCATCCCCCGGAGGGTTTATACCCGCAATCATATGGATTACGTGGCAGCAGCGCTGATTAATATTTACCAACGCAGGGAAAAGATCACCTCGGGTTATAAGATCAGGTATGAAGCTCCCATTATGCGGCACTTTACCGTGGAGCTGGAAAAGATCTAAGATTGAAAAAGTCTACCAACAGGACTTTCCGGCTGCACAATGTGCAGCTAAACCTTCATAACTATAGGTCATGGTATTAACAATGGTTCCCCCATTACTATACCATCTTGGATCGAAATGAGTTTGCCCGTCAACATGTAATGAAGTTCCGTATGTCCCCTGCATTTTAGGACCAGTGGGTGCATCACCATCGGTTTCATGACACCAGAAACATTGAACAAAGTCCCAGGTTGTGGCTGGAGGTTGTAGATTTTGAGAGTTAGTAGCATGTTGTCCTTTAATAGAACCATGATTCCCTGTTGCAGGAAAATCAGAATTGTCAGTAATAGGACCCGGTTCAGAAATAGTATAATCGCCTGTCATATTCCCTTTACCAGCATGACAAAAGGTGCAAGCGTCTATTGTGCCCGTGGACCAATTAGGAATAGTGGCGTAGGCCATTGTACCAAAGGGTAATCCACCCCATGTGTATGTTCCATCCGTTGCCCTGTCCGCCGAAACTCCATTACTATGACA
>DAOWFP010000109.1 GCA_030637895.1 Bacteroidota bacterium
CCCTTGAATCCACTGATCCTGGGATTGTATGCTGTAGTATTGATGTATGGGGAGCAGTGGGAAGAGGCTCACGAACATGCAGAAAAAGCCATATCGCTTGATCCTCTTAGTTATTTTGCTCACGCGGTCCTGGAACCAGCTTCCTACCAGATTGGGGATATAAATGGTTTACTAAAATCGGTGAGATTCTGTATGCCATTTGAAGATGAGGTTTTTCTGTCCATTGAGAAGATTTCAGAGGAGGAAGGTATAGAAGCTGCATATGAAGAAATAGTATCCCAGCTGGAAGTCCTTGGCCAATCCAGATTCCTTGTACCGACACACATGGCCAACAGGTACTCACATCTCCACCAGGACGACAAAGCCATGGATCATCTGGAGTTGGGATTTGAATCTCATGATCAAAACCTACCCTATATGGCATGTGGGTACGGGATGATGGATCGCCTATACACCAATCCCCGGTTTCTTGCAATCATGGAGAAATTAAATCTGCCCATGCCAGAGGAGTGATCCTATTCTTCCTGGTCCTTTCCCCAAAAAAAGAGGGTGTAAGCCTAAACAAATTACGCTTTCATTTTTCTAAATAATAGAGGACCTATTATTTAAACTTACTGCCATGCCTATATTAGTAACACTCGCCACGTATGAGCAGTCCAAAACAGCATGCTTTCTTAAGGAAAAATTTGAGAGCGCTTATATTGACTGCTTTTTTGCGATCGTCAGCACTACCGAAGGAGAATGGGATGAAGTTCGCGTCCAGGTGAAAGAAGAAGATGTGGAAAGAGCTATCAAAGTCATGTTGCGTATTAAAGACGAACATGGTATGGACATTGAGCAAATCGAACCTGCCAATCTTCTTCGCAGAATAGTCGTTCCAACCGACTTCTCGAAAGGCTCTGAATACGCATGCCAGTATGCGATTCACCTGGCACAAAAGATCAAAGCCGAGATCAAACTGCTTCATGTTTACCAGGATCCAGTCAGCGAGCTAAGGATTAAAGAATCGGCAACATACCTGGATTATCTTAAGAGTGCGATAAAGGAAACCGAGAAGAAAGCAAGAAGCGAAATCGTCGATTTTAATGATAAAATGAAGGCCTACATGGATTCTCAAAACATTAGCGGAGTAAGAATCCATTCCTCCCTGGCCATGGGGAATATCATCGAGAATATTAAAGGAGTCAGCAGGAAATACAAACCCGATGTTATTGTGCTTGGAACCGTAGGAAGAAGAGAAGACTCTAAAAGTGTTCTCGCAGGATTAGCAAATTCTATTATCAGTGGTTTACACGTTCCTGTATATGCCATCCCGGGGCCCTGTTCCCCAGAGGATTTTGAAAATGTTAAAATTCTTTATGCGACCGATTTTAATGAAAAGGACCATAAATCCCTTGAGCAATTATTAAGTATTGTTGAACCATACGAGATGGAGGTGACATGTATTCACATCGATACAGCTCATAATCCTGCCAAAAAAGAACGAATGGAAGAATTAAACATGCAGTTAAAAACAGAATATAGTCAACATTATATCAAATGCCAGTTAATTGAAGATGAAGATGTTTATCATGGGATGAAAGAGTTTGCTTCCCGGAACAAGATCAATCTTCTCTCATTTACCGTCCATAAACGAGGAATATTTGAGAAACTCTTCAAACCAAACCTTTTCAAGAAAATATTACAGGAATCCAATCTGCCCATATTGCTTTTCCCATCCTAAAACCAAAGGTCATGAAACAATATCTATACCTCTCCATTACCCCCGAGTCGCTGGTGGCATCACATCTTCCTCCATTTGAATTCGGCAACTATCTTGCAATTGGAACCAGGAAAAGCTTACGTGGACAGGCCATCTTCCTGGAGCTAAACCCGACGAAAATGCCTAATCTCCCCACAGACTATATGAATGAAAGACTTGTTCCCTATGCCAATGGGGAGCCCAAGCGTTCTGTCTATTTATCAATTTACAGGGTGCTTGAAAACATCCCTGTTGAGGCCATGCTTAACCTGTATCTGGTCACAGACGACGGAAAGGTACTGGAGCTGAAGTCAGTCCCATTTCCTCTCGACAAGCAGGATATAATTCATCTTTACCAGCAGTTTAATCCCATCAGCACCAGGGTGGCCAGCAAACTATCGCCCCCCGAGTTCATCGCTTTCCTGACAGATACAGAAAAACCGGTTTCGGCACCAAGCATATTCATGGTCGAATTAAAACTCAACAAGCTGTCAAGACATCCGGAGGCACCCATTCATGACCTGCCATATCCAAACCCGGATCATCTAAAGGATTGTCTTTCCACCTTGATGTTATCCAAACAACGCCTGACCAAAACCGTGATCCGACAGTTCAAGGGAGAATTGTCCTATAGAACCATCAAGACCGGATTCTTTGTGGGGAACCGGGACGATTACCTCCATTATGCCTTTCCGTCCATAGATGAATTGGAAGGCCCTTACTACTCCTGGTGGAGATCAGCCCTGACCCAATGTTTCTAGGGATCAAAAGTCAGCCTGATAAACCTGGTCTCATAGTGCTCAATCAGTAAGGGAGCAGTGAGCAGGGAAAGATGTTCTTCCAGCACAGAAACTTCCTCGATGGAGCTGGCTCCGGTCTCTTCCTGAATCCTCCGGGTATCCAGGATAGCATGGCCCCCTTCCACTTCACGTAGGTGCAGGATTATCCCTTTCCCATCCATAGAGGGAGTCGTATTCACCAACAGCAGGTTGGGAACACCCAAATCAATTAGTGAACGAGAAACTAATTCAGTTTTGTTGGCAGAGCTGGAAGGCATCATAATCCTTGAAATGAGAGGCACTCTTTCGGCCCTTCCGAATCGGGTGGCAAACATATCCGAAGGATCCCCTGAAGAGGTAATGCTGTACGACCACCTCAGCTCGCCTTGCTGACTGGCTTTGAAATTCGTCACCCAGTAATTATTGAGTACCCACGAATAGATATGATTTGTTTTGGGTTTCAGCTGGTAGTAATACCTCCCCGTATTGATATCACCAAACTGAACCAGCGGTATATCCTTGCTGACAAAAACAATCTGTGCATCCTCTCCTTTTACAGCGGCAAAATTCTGAATTGTATTCCAGTCAGCCGAGCTACCTGCCAACTGGTTTACCCCAGGGTATACCACACCCCCCTGGGCCTCAAAGGCAAGTTTCCCCCCGTCCAGCTTGAACGGAAATGCCACATAGACTGCTTCCGGGGTATAAACCGGCAGCTTGGTCATCTTGTAGTGCATCTCTATCTTTTTCTGCCAGTGATAGAGGCGGACCTCAATTTCCACCCCCCTCCGACCGGCACACACCGGCATGTCTCCCTGCAGGTAGATACTCTGATATACACTTCCGAACTCCTGTTTGGTCACCCGAATATTCGAAAGTTCGGTCCTTCTCATACCCAGGGGCTTGTAAACTGTATCCCGGTTGGTGTTGGTCAGGCGTTCCATTTCATGACGGTTATCCAGCTCTTCGTAAATAAAATGACCCAGGCTCAGGCTGTCATGTGCATCCACAAGCTCCCTGTTTAATTCCTTATCGAAAATGCCCATAATCACACCCCGTTCAGGATCAAGCGTGACTGCATAGAACTCATTTTCAAAACCAGAAAGCTCAGAAGGCGATTGCAAAGTGCTCTTCTGTCCCACATTGACCTGGAGAGTAAGGTAACCCATGGCAGGAACATCTTCCACCCACAGACCATAGTAAGCTCCTTCCATTCTTCGCTCATAAACCTGCCAGGGGACTTCTTCACCCGCAGGTCCGGTGATGGTAAAGAACTCCTTTTCGGGAATAATCCCATACTCAATAAAGAGATAGACCATGCCCGATCGCTTCCAGTTCAGGGTATTAAAGACAGCAATGGTACTTAGGTCCGAATCATTCAGTGCCGGTTCAAGAAATGCCAGTGCTTTTTCCTGCAGTAGACTTGATTTCTTGGCCGCCTCCCAGGCGTAGGCAGATTTCATCCCCCACTGGTTCACAGAGTTCTGTGCCAGAGGTGCCCTTACACTTTCAGCAGCGCCATGTGTATGTTCATCATAAAACAGCAGGTTGTCATACACTGCTTCGATGTCCCTCTGTATATCTACAGGGAAATCCTCACCCAGCAAAGTGGCCATACTCAATATGGCCTCGCTGCTTGCCACCTCCACATGGGCATTCCTGACCACCTTGGTTTCGTTGGCAGCCGAACCCACACCATCGGTCCACCAATCGGGCCAGGCGACCTCCTGTGTGGGGATATCCTCTGCATGATATTCATCGAGAAACACCATGAAGTCTTTTGCAAGAGCACTCCTCAACTTGGGCCATTCATATTTCTCGTTCCACTCTTTGATGATATCACAGACCTTTACCGAAGGGGGTGAGTTATCCGTAATATAGCCTGAGAATTGCAGGGAGATCTTGTCATAGGGATATTCCTTTTCCTCAAGTCCGATCAGGTATCTGCTTAGGTTGGCCCTGAAAACATCCTGCTCTCCGCCAAGGAGGCTCAGAGTGTTGCCATGCATATAGTGCTCACTCCGGTATGCGAGCAAGCGATTACCCGCTGGCGACTGCCACCAGAAAGCAGTAGGTTTGCTAAATGGAAGCCGGGCCCTGTGTGCATGAACTCCCATGGTCAGGTATTTCACATCCGTATGCTGAAAATAGTCCACCAG
>DAOWFP010000205.1 GCA_030637895.1 Bacteroidota bacterium
CAGAATACTTAAAGAACAGGAATTCGTGTTCTTCAGTTACAGGGAGATGCTCACCGGCCCACAATGGAGCCTCTTGAAAGCACTGGCAAAAGATGTGGTCGTTCCTCATCCGACCTCAGCTGACTTCATTTCCCGGCACGCTCTGGGGAATCCGGCCACAGTATTGCGTTCACTGAAGTCACTTCAAAAAATGGAACTGGTTTATCGCGAGACAGACGCTGAGGGGCAAAGGTATTATGGCATTTACGATGTACTCTTCCGGCGCTGGATCGCCTGATCTCAGGTACTTTTCACCTTCCGGAAAAGTAGCGCTGTCAGGAGAAGGATCACCAGGGCAATCAGGGCATGAATATGCATGGCCTTCAGCATCCCTGTGGCATCACGGAGATAACCCAGAAAGATATTACCAACGCTGACTCCTGCCCCGTAATGGAAAGCCCAGATCAATGTCTGACCGGTAATTCGCAAATGATCAGGAGTACGGGCATCGACGTATTCCACCACCCCAAGAAGAAAAAATGCCATGGTGATACAATGAAAAACGCTGAAAAAGATGGCTACTTCCGGAACGGAGATCAGTCCATAAAATACCAAGCGTAGCAGGGAAACTGCCATGGAGAGAAGTATCATATTCTCAGCACCAATACGCTTTACGATTCTGGTCCCCACTATATAGGCCGGTATTTCGGGAATGGCCTGGAGGAAAAATACCCAGCCGATAAAGGAAGCACTGGCTCCGATGTCATTATAGTACAGATTGATAAATTGCATCAATGGGGCAATTGCAATTCCAAAGAAGAAAATAAGTAAGAGGAAAAAGACCATCCGGTAGTTTTTAAAGAAAACCCCAAAACTTTTGAAATTGACCAGGTTCTTTCCTGTAACAGGTTTGGCAGGCAGGGTAAACAGGTTAAACAGTGCAAGCAGAAGGAAGAGGCCGGCTGAGATTTTAAATATGATGTCCGTTCCCTGCCGGGCCAGGTATCCTACAATCAGCGATATGGATGCGTAACCCACAGAGGTCCACAGCCTGAACTGCCCAAAGGAGAAGCGTGGATTCTTCCTGACAAACCGCATGGTCATTCCGTCCACCACTGCACCCGAGGGTTGATGAAAAACAGAAACAACAGCAATAAACATGAGCATCCAGTGAAATTTGAAAGTCTCCCCGAGCAGAAAAACCATCAATGCACAAACCATCGATAAAAGCAAGAGGATCCTGTTTCCTCCATATTTATCTGCTAATATTCCCCAGAAAGGAACCACCAGGGCCGAAGTAGCTATAAAGATCGCGTTCAGGATACCGATCTGCATGCTGCTAAACCCGATCCCATCCAGGTGCAGATTGTAATATGACTGCCAGCCGGCAAAGGCACCCAGTACGAGAAAGTAAAAGACCGGGAGCTTATACTCCTCCCTCATTGGAAATGACCGATCTTCAATAACTCTTAAAACACGCATCTCTTAAAAGTAGAAACTTCATGTTAGAATTTCCCTTGTTTTTCTAAATTTACTGGTCAGGCATGATTAAGAATAAGTTTAACCTAAGGTATATTACCGGGATCTCCCTTGTGGCGGCACTTGGGGGATTGCTTTTTGGATATGACTGGGTGGTCATTGGTGGAGCCAAACCCTTCTACGAGCAGTTCTTTCAAATCGCCCAAAATCCTTCCCTGCAGGGTTGGGCCATGAGCTCTGCCCTTGTGGGCTGTATTATTGGAACTCTTATCTCAGGACTTCTTGCAGGGCGTTTGGGCCGAAAAAAACTGCTGATCCTGGCATCACTCCTGTTTCTTGTCTCTGCTTTAGGAACCGGAGGTTCAAACTATTTCACCACATTTATTGTATTCAGGATACTGGGGGGAATAGGGATTGGCCTGGCATCAAATCAGTCTCCTGTATATATTGCCGAGGTAGCACCTTCCAGTCTGCGGGGACGGTTTGTATCCTTGAATCAGCTGACCATTGTCATTGGGATCCTGCTGGCTCAAATCATCAACTGGATCATCGCAGAACCTGTTCCGGATGATGCTTCCGGATCATTTATCCTTAATTCATGGAATGGGCAAAACGGATGGAGGTATATGTTCTGGGCAGAGGTAGTTCTTGCAGGACTGTTTTTTCTTCTCATGTGGTTTATCCCTGAAAGCCCCAGATGGTTAGTTAAAAAATCTCAATCCGACAAAGCCAGGACAATCCTGAGAAGAATTGGCGGTGAAGCATATTCAAATGATACCGCCAGGGAAATTGAATCTTCTCTGCTTTCCGAAAACAGAAGAAGTAAGCCTACATCCATTTTCAGCAAGTCCATTTTTCCCATTGTCATCATAGGAGTAATACTTGCCTTGTTTCAACAATGGTGTGGTATCAATGTCATCTTCCTCTACGCCGAAGAGGTCTTCTCCGCAGCCGGGTACTCAGTTTCTGATATGCTCTTTAATGTGATGATCACCGGAAGTGTGAACCTGGTATTTACACTTGTAGCACTATCCCTGGTTGATAAAATCGGGCGCAAAAAGCTGATGCTGATTGGTTCAGGGGGGTTGGCACTGATCTACATTGTTGTGGGGACTCTCTACTTTACCGGTTCTACAGGATTGCCATTGCTGATTTTTGTGGTGGCTGCCATTGCCTGTTATGCCATGACACTTGCACCTGTAACCTGGGTGGTTTTGTCTGAGATCTTCCCCAATAAAGTTCGTGGTGCCGCCATGGCCGTGGCCACATTTGCACTCTGGAGCGGAAATGCGCTTCTGGCCTATTTCTTTCCGATCATTAACAACAAAGTAAATGCGTCGGGAAGTTTCTGGATTTTCGCAGTGATTTGTGTTGCAGGTTTCTTTTATATCAAAGCCAGGCTCATTGAGACCAAGGGTAAATCCCTTGAAGAGATAGAAAAGGAATTGCTTAAAAGATAGACCCATGAGAAAATTAACTGGATTGCTCGTCCTCCTGGCCCTGGCCTCATGTCATCAGGAAAAAGAACTTTTTATTGATCTTTCAGGCGCGTGGAACGTGAGTCTGGACAGGGAGGATCTGGGAGTCACCGAGCGTTGGTTCAGTACCAGGTTCACTGAAACAGTCACTTTGCCCGGATCCCTGGTCGAGAATGGCATGGGCGACGATATTTCCATGAGATCAACCTGGACCGGCCAGATTGTAGATAGCTCATGGTACCTGGCTGAAAAATATGCACCATACCGGGTGGAAGGAAATATCAAGATCCCCTTCTGGTTACAACCCGAAAAAAAATATCTGGGAGCTGCATGGTTTCAGAAAGAGGTGATGATCCCCGAAAACTGGAGCAATAAGAACATAGTGCTTCGTCTTGAAAGGCCTCACTGGGAAACAAGGCTATGGATTGATGATCATGAAATCGGAATGCAGAACAGTCTGGCAACACCTCACTCCTACAGGCTGACCACGCATCTTAAACCGGGGAAACATATCATATCCATCCGGGTCGATAACAGGATCAAAGAGATTAACCCGGGCATCAATTCACACAGTGTAGCCGATCATACACAATCCAACTGGAATGGCCTGGTGGGAAATCTTTCTCTCCAGGCATCGCCCTTGGTCCTTATAGAATCAGTTGCACTATTTCCTGATGTGGAGAGCAAGATAGTGAAGGTAAAACTGAAGGTTCGGAATTATACTGGTTCTACCCAGCCCTGCACCATTAACCTCCAAAGCATATCAGTAAAAAGCGGCGACAAGCTGGGAAAAGTGATACATGAGTTTAGCATGAAGGCCGGTGAAGACGGCGCTGATGCTGAGACCATTGAGCTCATCTATCCCATGGGGGAATCGCCCGCTCTGTGGGATGAATTCAATCCAAACCTCTACCAGATGAATGTGGAACTGAAATCCGGTGAGGGTGATGATGCGAAGCAGGTTCAATTTGGTATGCGCGAGTTTAAAACTGAAGGCTTAAGGTTCAACATCAATGGCAGACCGCTCTTCCTGAGGGGCACATTGGAATGTGCCATCTTCCCTAAAACCGGTTACCCCGCCACTGATACAGAATACTGGGGAAGAATTTTGAAGAGTGCAAAATCTCATGGCCTGAACCATATCCGGTTCCACTCCTGGTGTCCGCCCGAAGCGGCCTTTTTTGCTGCTGATAAACTGGGAGTATATCTGCAGGTAGAGTGTTCCAGCTGGGCCAATTCCGGAGCATCCATAGGGGATGGCAAAGCTCTTGATCAGTGGCTCTACCAGGAAGCTGAACATATACTGGAGTCCTATGGGAACCATCCCTCTTTTTGCCTGATGGCCTATGGAAACGAACCGGCGGGTGCCAATCAAGTTC
>DAOWFP010000200.1 GCA_030637895.1 Bacteroidota bacterium
AATCCCTTCGTTTACCTATTGAACACAAAATAACTTAATAATTACTACTTTTGACCCAAAATTACGCTGGCCATGGACAATAAACCCGGCAAAACTACAAAATATTTATTCATCCTCTGGACACTATACACTCTTGCGGTGGTATTGTTCATTGTAATCATGGTTTTAATAGGTCATGGTAAATTGGGTTTTATGCCTGATTTTGCCAGGCTTGAGAATCCTCAATCCAATCTGGCATCCGAATTGATTACCGAGGATGGGGAGGTACTGGGAAAGTATTTTATTGAGAATCGCTCCTATGTGGTTTATGAGGATCTGGCTCCCCACCTGGTGGATGCCCTTGTGGCCACGGAGGATGTAAGGCATTACAGGCACTCTGGAATAGATCTCCGGAGCCTGTCGCGTGTGCTTGTAAAATCGGTCCTTCTGGGTCAGGATGAAGGAGGGGGCAGCACCATTTCCCAGCAGCTGGCTAAAAACCTTTTCCCCAGGGATACCACCGTCTATCGAACAAAGATCGGAAGGACACGCCACCTGGCGATCAATAAGTTTAAAGAGTGGAACACCGGGGTCAGGCTTGAAAGAAGCTATTCCAAGAATGAGATACTGACCATGTATCTGAATACGGTTCCCTTTGGAGGTGAATCCATTGTGGGGATCAAATCGGCATCCAGGACTTTCTTCAATACCACGCCAGATTCTCTGAGCATCGATCAGGCAGCCGTCCTGGTAGGTATGTTAAAGGCTCCCACAGCCTATAACCCCAGGATCAATCCGGACCGCTCTTTTACCCGAAGAAATACGGTTATCAACCAGATGGTAAAGTATGGGAGTATCACAGAGGAGGTGGCTGACTCGGTGAAACAGTTGCCCATTATTGTGGATTATAACCTGGCCAGCCACCTGACAGGCCATGGCAAGCATTTCAGGACCTTCATTTCCAAATTCATGAACAGGACCAAACCGACTCCTCCAAATAAAGATGCGGGAATACTGGCCTGGGAGCGGTACAGGAGGGACTCTTTACGCTGGGCCGACGACAGGCTCTATGGCTGGATCAATAAGACTTACAAACCCGATGGTACGCAGTATGATCTTTATCGTGATGGACTAAGGATCTATACGACAGTGAATTTTAAGATGCAGCAATATGCCGAGGAGGCAGTTGTGGCCCAGATGAAGGAATATCTTCAACCTGCATTCTTCAAAGAAAAGAAAGGAAGAGCCAATGCACCCTTCGAAGATCTTACCCGAGAGGAGAGTATGCGGATTCTTTACCGTACGGTGAGGCAAACCGAACGTTACAGGTCCATGGCTGCCAGGGGTGTCCCCTGGGATTCTGTTTTGATGGCTTTTAATAAGCCGGCTGAAATGAAGCTGTTTTCCTGGGATGGTCCCATCGATACCATACTGACACCACTGGATTCCATCAGGTATATGAAGCATATCCTCAGGGCCGGATTTATGGCCATGGATCCTGCCAATGGAAATGTAAAGGCTTTTGTGGGGGGACATAACTACCGATATTTCCAGTATGAACATGTTTACCAGGGTCGCCGCCAGGTGGGATCTACTATAAAACCGTTTTTATACCTGCTGGCTATGCAGGAGAATTATTCACCCTGTGAAATGATTCCGCTGGTGCCCATTACCTTTAAAGATGTGGTGAACGACTCCACCTATACCCCAACAGCTCCCGGCCGCAATGTTTTTGCCGGAAAGATGGTAAGCCTGAAGTGGGGACTGGCCACCTCCCATAACTGGGTTTCTGCCTGGCTGTTTAAGAATTTCAATCCTGAAAATGTGATCAATCTTATGCGCAAAATGGGGGTAACCTCCTACATCGCCCCGGTGCCCAGCATGATCTATGGTCCTGCCGATATATCCCTGGAGGAGATGGTGGGCGCATTTAATACTTTCTCCAACGGGGGCATCTATGTGAGTCCGGTCTATGTTACCCGCATTGAGGACCGCTATGGCAATGTGATTTCCTCTTTTCATCCAGTTGAGTCGGAGGCGATCAGTCAGGAAACTGCTTATTTAATGCTATCACTATTGAAGAATGTGGTAGATATGTCCGGCAGGTACCGGGAGGAGTCCTATTATGGGACCGCCAGCAGGCTTCGCGGGAAATATAGTTTTAAAGGTGAACTGGCCGGGAAGACGGGCACCACCCAGAATCAGAGTGATGGCTGGTTTATCGGACTTGCTCCCAGGCTTACCGCTGCTGCCTGGGTAGGAGGTGAGGACCGGTCCATCCATTTTGATAACTTGACGATGGGATCAGGTACCAATATGGCCCTTCCCATATATGCAGAATTTCTAAAGCGGGTTTATGCCGACTCCACCTTGGGTATAACCATGGAGGATGAATTTAAGAGGCCACTGGACTTCTATGTGGATATGGATTGTCCCAACATTATGGAGACCACCGGTAGCAGTACCTATGACGATTTCTAGACCTGCTTAGCCAAAAAGGTGTTTGGGCAGATCCTGTACCCTGTTTACTTCGATAATCTTTAGCTTGAATCTGGCCGGATCGATCCTTTTCCGGTTGAAAGCCGGCATCAGGATTCTTTTCATACCCAGTTTATCTGCCTCACCCAGGCGCTGTTCGATACGGGTTACCGGTCGTATCTCACCCGAGAGGCCCACTTCCCCTGCAAAGCAAGTGTTGGGATCGACCGGGATATCTACTGTAGAGGAGAGAATGGATGCCACCACCGCCAGGTCAATGGCCGGATCATCCACGCGGAGTCCGCCTGCTATATTGATATATACATCTTTACTGGCCAGTTTAAAACTGGCCCGTTTTTCCAGCACAGCCAGTAACATACTCAGGCGACGGGTATCAAATCCTGTGGAGGTGCGTTGCGGGGTTCCGTAAACGGCTGAGCTTACCAGGGCCTGGACCTCGATTAGTATGGGACGGATGCCCTCCACATTGGCAGCGATTGCAGATCCACTCAGATCAGGTGGCTGCTGGTTGATCAGCAATTCGGATGGATTCAGAATTTCACGCAGCCCCTCACCTGTCATTTCGAATACCCCGATCTCTGAGGTGGAGCCAAATCGGTTCTTAATGGAACGCAGGATCCTGTAGAGATGGTGTGTGTCCCCTTCAAACTGAAGCACAGTATCCACGATATGCTCCAGCGCTTTGGGCCCGGCAATGCTGCCATCCTTTGTAATATGTCCAATGAGCACCACGGGCATATGGCTCTCCTTGGAGAGTCGCAGCAACTGTGCAGCACACTCCCTGACCTGGGAAATGGTTCCGGGAGCAGATTCAATGGCTTCGGAATAGAGGGTTTGAATGGAGTCTATAATCAGCAGTTCCGGCCTCATTTGTTCAAGCTGGTTCACGATGGCCTGGAGACTTGTTTCAGCAAGTACCTGGCAATTCCCGTTTCCTCCTCCCAGTCGGTCGGCCCGTAATTTGATCTGATGCGGACTCTCCTCGCCGGAGACATAGAGGGTCTGTTTATCGATCTGAAGGGCCACCTGCAGGGCCAGGGTCGATTTCCCGATTCCTGGTTCACCACCGATCAGCACCATGGACCCGGGAACGATTCCACCTCCCAGAACCCGGTTAAACTCACCATTTTTCAGGTCTATGCGGGAGACAGGTGCGGCAGACACTTCATCCAGTTTTTGAGGCACTGCATGATCCTTCCTCTCTGACATACCCGAACGGACCGGGCCTTTGTGGATTTTTTGCTCTACATAAGTGTTCCATTCTCCGCAAGAATTGCATCGGCCAATCCATTTGGCCGATTCAGCACCACAACTCTGGCACACATATACCGATTTGATTTTCGCCATTTATGGATTGTTTCTATCAATAATCGAAGAGCTTGAGTAGCCTTTCAGCATGGGAATGGTTTCCACCTTGCCGCCCCTGGAGGTGACTTCCTTGTACCCAACAATATCTTCTACTATGTATTCGCCTCCCTTAACCAGTATATGGGGTTCAAGCCTGGTAATCAGCTCCAGCGGAGTCTCTTCTCCAAAAACAATGATATAATCCACAAAAGCCAGTGCTCCCAGTACCTCTGCCCGTGCTTCCTGTGCATTAACCGGTCTTCCTGGTCCCTTCAATAAGGTAACCGATGCATCACTGTTCAGTCCCACAACAAGCAGATCTCCCAGCTCCCTTGCCCTGGATAGATAGTAGATATGACCCCTGTGCAGCAGGTCGAAACATCCATTGGTGAACACGATTTTATTTTCACTTCGGAATGCGGGACCAAACAGCCTGATGGCTTCATCCAGGGTGATGGTTTTTTTGATGATCTGTTCGTAGGTGAGCATATCAGAGTTCAGTTTTACTGCTTGTGCTTTTTTTTCGGGAGAGCATCAGGATCATATAGGATATGGCTCCCAATAATATGGTGAGCAGAGAGTTTGATTCATGAGCCAGGATAGCATAGGCACTTCCGGTCTCCAGAGAGAATCCATATACGAACATCAAGCCCCTTGAGGTTATCCAGTGGTAAGCACCAATTCCGGCTGTCACAGGTGCCGACATGCCCAGTCCCCCGATCACCAGTAAAAACATCCCATCGATAAAGGTGAGTCCCGATAGCTCCTCCAGGGCATAAACCACTACCCAGGTCATCAGGATATATAGGAACCAGATCAGTACGGAGTGTAGCACAAATTCCCATTTCCTTTTCATGCGATAGATGGATTTCAGACCAAGTTGAATTCCCTTTAAAAAATCGCCGATTTTACGTACCAGGGAAAAGCGTTCCAGTCTTTTTCTAAAGAGGTAGAGTAGTAGGAAAACCAGTAAAATAGCTATACCAATGATCATCCAGAATACCAGTGTTCCTCCGAAAAGCTCCAGTAATTTCTTTTGCATGGGCTGCAGTACCTGTTCACCAAAAAAAGCACCAAACTTCTCCATCCAGCTGAACAACAGGACCAGCAGGATAAGCATCAGCATCAACAGGTCGACCACACGTTCGATAATCACGGTCCCAAAAAGCGAATCAACAGGAATTTCCTCCTTGTTTCCCAGCGTAACGCACCTGGTAACTTCACCCAGTCGAGGCAGGGCATAATTGGAAAGGTATCCTACCATCAGGGAATGATAGGTGCTTTTGAAAGATGGCTTGAAGCCCAGGGGTTCAATAAGAAGCATCCACCTTCGCGCCCTGCTGAGAAAGGACAAGCCGGCAAATAGGAGTGAAAGTCCGATCCACCAGAAATTAACTTTTTGAAGGGTGCTGGACAGTTCATCAAAGGCCACCCCCCTGAAGGCAAAATAGAGCAGCAGTATTCCAAGTGCCAGGAAAGCGGCTATTTTCAGAATTTGAACTACGAATTTTTTCAAAGGAGGGATCAGTTTATCTTGTTGGAGGTGGTTTCGGGGAAGATCAATACTGGGTTAAAGGATTTTGCCTCTTCAAATTCCATGGAAGCATAGGAGATTATAATTATAATATCTCCAACAGCAACCCTCCTGGCGGCTGGGCCGTTGAGGCAAATTTGCCCGGAGCCCCGCTGACCGGTAATGACATATGTTTCCAGTCGCTCCCCATTGTTAATATTTACAATCTGAACTTTCTCATTTTCAATGAGGTTAGCAGCGTCCATCAGATCCTCATCAATGGTTATGCTACCCACATAATTCAGATCAGCCTCAGTGACTGTAACCCGGTGTATTTTCGATTTGACTACTTCAATATGCATGGTTGCTGAGTTACTTCACAAATTTAATCAAAATTCAGATTATCTATTAACCTCACCTCTCCTAAATGAACAGCCAAACAGGCCACTTTGTTCACCGAAGTATTCCATTCATCAACCGACATAAGCCCTTTATCTTCAACTATTTCAAAGTATTCCAGATTCAATTCGCTTTGCTTTTTAAACTCGAGAGTCACCCACTCTTTCAGTTGAGAAGGAGTCAGGTCCTCCTTTTTTTCCCTGGCTTGTACCAGGGTTTCGTAAATAAAAGGCGCCAATTTTCGGTCTTCTTTGCTTAGCCTGGTGTTCCTTGAACTCATGGCCAGGCCATCTTTCTCTCTAATGATGGGGCACGGAACAATGGTAAGATTCAGTTCCAGGATCTCCACCAGCCTGTGAATAATCACCAGTTGTTGAAAGTCTTTCTGACCAAAATAGGCACGGTGTGGACGAATCAACAGAAAAAGCTTGCTTACTATCTGTGCAACACCTTTGAAATGGCCCTCACGGTGCTTACCCTCCATCACCTTATCAAGGCTGCCAAGGTCAAAGATATGAGTATCCTCTTCCGGATACATTTCTTTAACTGAAGGAACAAATACCAGGTCGGCTTCCAGCTGGCGAAGCAGCTCCAGATCCTGGTCCAGTGTCCTGGGATAGTGATCGAGGTCCGAGGGCTCATTGAACTGGGTGGGATTCACAAAGATGGTCACCACCACAATATCATTTTCAGTGTTAGCTTTTTCAACCAGGGACATATGTCCCTCGTGAAGTGCTCCCATGGTGGGGACCAGGCCGATTGTTTTTCCTTCGTTTTGTAATGAAAGGAGGTGCCCGGTAAGATCGGTTTTGGTTCGGTATACGATCATACAACTGGTAAGAGAACAAAGATAGATAAAAAGGTGTCAAATATTTTTAGTAAATTTGCATGATTTCTTTAATGAGGCTTGCATAATGGAGAGTAAAAAGGTATTATTTGTTTCTCAGGAGATTACACCATATTTGCCTGAATCAGAACTTTCCTTAATCAGCAGAAAACTTCCCCAGGCCATACAGGAAACCGGCAAGGAGATCCGGACCTTCATGCCTAAGTACGGGACTATCAATGAGAGAAGGAACCAGCTGCATGAGGTAATTAGATTGTCAGGAATGAACCTTATTATTGATGATACGGATCACCCGCTGATCATAAAAGTAGCCTCCATACAGGCTGCCAGGATGCAGGTCTATTTCATTGATAATGAGGAGTATTTCCATAGGAAGCATACTGTAGTTGATTCAAAGGGAGCACATTTTAAGGACAATGATGAGCGCATGATTTTTTTCGCCCGCGGCGTGCTTGAGACCGTTCGGAAGTTACGCTGGTCACCAGACCTGGTACACTGTCATGGATGGTTTACCTCCCTGGTGCCTCTTTATATTAAGAAAGCTTACAGGGAAGATCCACTTTTTGCAGATTCAAAAGTAATCTTCTCTTTCTATGATAATGGTTTTGATGAATCTCTGGATGCTTCTTTCTCAAAGAAGATACTGGTGGATGGTGTTTCTGAGGAATATCTCTCCATGGTTAAGAATCCGGGGTATGAAAATCTGGCCAGCCTGGCAGCCACCTATTCGGATGGTTTGATCCAGGGAAGTGAAAGCCTGCCTGCTAAAGTTGACGAAGTACTAAAGAAATCCGGGAAACCCTACTTGAATTATGCCAGTGAAGAGAAATATGTAGAGGAATTTTCCGTTTTCTATAACACGATCATCAACGAGTAAGATTATTTTACAAATGAAGAAGAAGGAGTTGTGGCTAAGCGCCATCATTATTGTGTTGATTGGTGCGCTGGCTTCCTGCGAGTATAATAACAACGCGCTGGGAACAGATCTACTGCCTCCGGGCGATAATGTGATTGTACATGGCGATACCATATTTGAGATTGATGCCTATACCCTGAGAGGAAAACCAGTGAAAACTTCAGAATTATTTGGTTCTGCTGCCACAAGGCTGATGCTTTTAGGTTCACTGGAAGATACCATAATAGGCCTGTCGAAGGCCGAGCTTGTCACACAATTTAATAATACGGCTACTTACAGGGTAGCTGATAACTTAGAAATAGATTCCCTGTTTCTGGCCCTTCACATTTATGATTTTTTGGGAGAGATTGAACAGGATGTAAATCTGAGTGTCTACGAATTTACTGAGCGGATATATTTTGACGCTGACCATACTTACTATTCCGACTATGATATAGAAGGGAAGTATGATCCGGTACCCCTGGTGCAGCGTACTATCACTCCCAAGAATGGAACTACCTATGAGTTGCTAATTGAGGACCAGGATTTCATTGATAAATTTACGGCCATTCAATCAGATACAACTACTTTCTATAACGACTCCATCTTCAAGGACTATTTTAACGGATTTTATATTACTGCAGAACCTGTTTCATCCGATGGCACGATGGCCAGGATCCAGCTTAACAGTTCACAGTCTAGGCTGACCATGAGGTATGCCAATGATTCCACCGATGTGGACTCCACAGCAGAGCGTGATTTTGCCTATGCCCATTTTGCCATAGATCAGTACCGCTCTCAGAAAATCAACCTGTTTGAGCATGATTATACCGGGACATCGCTTGAGGGGATTATCGATGATGAGCAATCAAACTCTCCTTATGCTTATGTGCAGGGGATGGCAGGAGTAAATACCCGTTTCTCTTTTGCCAATCTGCAGGAATGGATGGATCAGAATCCTCTGATTATCAACAGTGCCACCTTGGTGTTTGATGTGGTTCCGGAGGAGGAGAGTGGAGTTCTTTATGATGATTTACCAAATAGGTTGATGCTTGGGACCATCCTGGACAATTATGATTATGAACCCATATACGACTATTATGTGTTGCTGGTAAATGATCCCACTCAGCAGGCCAGCAGGTTTGGCGGTTATAAAAAAGCCGAATCAAAGGGTATGTTCAGCGATACCACCTATACCTACCGTTTCAATATAGGTCTTCATTTTCAATACATGTTGGATGGGGCGAAAGAGGACAATGATTTTATACTTCAACTGGATGATGGTTTGATCAATCCAGAATATTCCAAGCTTTGGAGTAACCTTCCTGCCAACGAAAGACGTATAAGGTTAGAAATTGTGTACCTTAAGCTGTAATCTGTATTATAGTAGCTTATTCGTCGCTTAATTCATTTGTTCTATGTGTGGAATTGTTGGTTATATTGGAACCAGGGATGCATACCCTGTACTTATCAAAGGATTGAAGAGACTCGAGTACCGAGGATATGATTCCGCTGGAGTGGCCTTGCTCAATGGTGATACCACCATCTACAAGAAAAAGGGGAAGGTAAGTGAACTTGAAGATTATGTAAGGGGAAAGGAGACCAAAAGTACCATCGGGATGGGCCACACCAGATGGGCCACCCATGGCGAGCCCAACGATGTGAATGCACATCCACACCAAAGTGAGAAAGGCCTGTTTACCATCATCCATAACGGGATTATCGAAAACTACTCGGTGTTGAAAAAGACCCTGATGGACCAGGGAATGAAGTTTTACAGTGAAACAGATACCGAAGTACTTGCCAACCTGATTGAGTATATCTATACTTCAGAGGATGTGAGCGTTGAGGTGGCAATAAGCCTGGCTTTGCAGAAGGTTGTTGGTGCTTTCGGACTGGTGGCTATTTCAAGTGAAGATCCCAACCTGATGATCGCAGCCCGGCGCAGCAGTCCGCTCGTGATCGGACTGGGAAACAATGAGTACTTTATTGCTTCCGATGCGACACCTATTGTGGAATATACCGACCGGGTGATCTACCTGAACAATGATGATATCGCACTGATCAGAAGAGATGAGCTGATCCTTAAGAACCTGGTTAGCGAAACCACCAAGGTCAACATCAAAACCCTGGAGATGAGCATCTCTGAGATGGAAAAGCAGGGCTACGAACACTTTATGCTAAAGGAGATCTTTGAACAACCCCGCTCCATTATGGATACATTCAGGGGAAGAATACAGACCGAAACCAATGAGATAAGACTGGGTGGACTGCTGGATGTGAAGGATCAGCTTGTTAATGCCAAACGGATTGTGGTAATTGCCTGTGGTACTTCCTGGCATGCCGGTCTGGTTGGTGAATATTTGATTGAGGACCTGGCCAGGATACCGGTGGAGGTGGAGTACGCTTCTGAGTTCAGGTACCGCAATCCCATGATCGGTCCCGACGATGTGGTTCTGGCCATCAGTCAGAGTGGGGAAACAGCCGATACCCTGGCAGCCATTCAGCTGGCCAGAGAGGCAGGGGCGCTGGTGCTCGGGATCTGTAATGTAGCGGGTTCAAGCATTTCACGAGAAACCCATGCAGGGGTCTATACCCATGCAGGCATTGAGATTGGGGTAGCCTCCACAAAGTCGTTTACAGCACAGGTGACTGTGCTGACCATGATGGCCATTATGATCGGGAAGGAAAAGGGACTGCTATCGGAACAACGCTTCAGTCAACTCATAAAAGAGCTCTATGCTGTGCCGGCCAAGATTGAGAAGATACTGGAACTGAATGATGAGTTCAAACGTATAGCAGAGATTTATAAAGACGCATCCAATGCGCTCTACCTGGGTCGCGGAGTCTCATTCCCCGTAGCCCTTGAAGGCGCTCTTAAACTGAAGGAAATCTCCTATATCCACGCCGAAGGGTACCCGGCTGCAGAGATGAAACATGGTCCCATTGCCCTGATTGATGCAAATATGCCGGTGGTCTTTATAGCCACAATGGACGGCTCTTACGATAAGATCGTTAACAATATTCAGGAGGTAAAGGCCAGGAACGGGGAGGTGATTGCCATTGTAACCGAAGGAGATACCATCATCAGGGAAATGGCCGATCATGTAATTGAAATACCAAAATCGGACGAGTCGCTGGTATCCCTTACAGCGGTCGTTCCGCTGCAGCTGATTGCCTACCACATTGCCCTGATGCGGGGATGTAATGTGGACCAGCCCAGGAACCTGGCCAAATCAGTAACTGTGGAATAGGGATAGGAGTCCATTGCTTCTATCTCTCTTCGTATTGGGTTTTATAGTAAGACTGGTAAGCGCCGGAGGTAACATTTTCCATCCATGCTTTGTGCTTGAGGTACCAATCTACAGTAAGGGCGAGTCCCCGCTCAAAGGTAAGGGAGGGTTTCCAGTTCAGTTCTTTTTCTATCCTGGTACTGTCGATGGCATACCTGAGATCATGACCTGCCCTGTCTTTCACGAAGGTAATGAGCTTCTCGGAGGTGCCGGGGACCCTTTCAAGCCTCTCATCCATAATCTGGCAGAGCAATCTGATCAGGTCAATATTTGTCCATTCGTTCAGTCCCCCGATATTATAGGTTCGTCCATGAACCCCTTTTTGAAAAATTAGCTCAATGGCAGAAGCATGATCTTCCACATAGAGCCAGTCTCTGATGTTTTCCCCTTTCCCGTATACAGGTATGGGTTTCATATGGAGGATGTTGTGAATGGCCAGTGGTATCAGTTTCTCGGGAAACTGATTAGGTCCGTAATTATTGGAACAGTTGGAGAGCACCACTGGAAGTCCGTAGGTGTGGTGATAGGCCCTGACCAGGTGGTCCGAACTGGCCTTGGAGGCTGAATAGGGACTGCGTGGATCGTAGGCGGTTTCCTCAGTGAAGAGGCCATCCTTGCCCAGGCTTCCGTATACCTCATCGGTGGAGATGTGGTAGAAAAGCTTCCCATTCATATCCTTCCATGATCTCCGACAGGAGTTCAGCAGGTTTACCGTCCCTATGATATTGGTGTTGATAAATGCCATGGGATCAGCAATGGACCGGTCCACATGCGATTCAGCTGCCAGGTGAATCACTCCATCAATCTCTTCATCACCAAAGAGCTTCTCAAGAAAAGCAGTATCTGTAATGTCGCCACGAATGAACTGGTAATTGGGCAAATTCTCAATGTCTTTCAGATTCTCCAGGTTACCCGCATAGGTAAGCTGATCCAGGTTCAGAATACGGGTGTCGGGACTAAGGTTGACCATTCGCCTGATCACATGTGATCCGATGAAACCGGCACCACCGGTAATCAATATTGTTTTCATGTACGCTTGTTTTTAGACCTGATATTCATCTCCCAATTCCAGGCCGATTGAAGTGTCTCTTCGATCCCCTTTTCGGCTCTCCAGCCCAATTCGCTGTTTGCATAAGAGGTGTCGGCATATACCTTCTCAATATCTCCTTCCCTGCGCCCCACCACTTTGTAATTGAGCTTTTCTCCAGTAGTTTTTTCAAAGGCTTTAATGATCTCAAATACAGACAGTCCCTTTCCCGTCCCCAGATTAAACACTTCAAATGCAGAGAGTTGTTTCTGGTCAAGTAAGCGCCTGATGGCTTTTACATGAGCTAAGGCCAGATCCACCACATTGATATAATCTCGTATGGCCGATCCATCGGGGGTGTTGTAGTCATCACCGAATATGCTCAGACTTTCCCTGATTCCGGCAGCTGTTTGGGTGATAAAGGGTACCAGGTTATTGGGCGTCCCCAGGGGCAGTTCACCGATTTTGGCCGATGGATGCGCGCCTATTGGATTAAAATAACGAAGCGAGATGACCCCTTTCCCTTTAAGGGACCGCATGGTGTCCTGTAGAATGTCCTCGCTAATCTTTTTGGTATTTCCATAGGGGGAGCCAGCCTTTTTTAAAGCTGCACTTTCGGTTACAGGCAGCACATCGGGCTCCCCATAAACGGTGCATGAGGAGGAGAACACCAGGTTGTCGACCTTGAATTTATTCATGGCCTCCAACAGATGAATCAGCGACAGGAGGTTGTTTTCATAATAGTCCAGGGGTTTCTCCACACTTTCACCAACCGCCTTAAAAGCTGCAAAATGGATGATGGCTTCTATATCGGGATGTAAGTCAAACACTCCGTAGGTGGCGTTCCTGTCTCTCAGATCCACCTCTTCGAAATGGGGTTCAGTTCCGGTGATGGCTGCGATCCCATGCAGTACTTCCCTTTCAGAGTTGGAGAGGTTATCGATAATAACCACTTCCATTCCTTCCTCCAGCAGCTCCACTACAGTGTGGGATCCAATGTATCCCGTTCCCCCGGTGACTAGAATTTTTGGCATAGCTATTTGCTTATAGACTCCAGTAATTAAGGCTGTTTATTTTTTCCCGGAATATCCCTTTCAGATCAGCAAATACAGCATTTTCATGGCAAATGGACCGGAAATAATCTTCATCCTTTTCTATATATTCCCTGTGATTGACCGCCACTACAATCCCATGGTAGGGTCCTTCGATGGCGGGCGAAAGCTTAAATCCGTATTCTTCTTCGATCTCCTCAGGTGAAGCATGGGGATCGACCACATCGACCTGCACACCGAACTCTTTCAATTCAGAGATCACATCAACCACCTTTGAATTCCTGATATCACTGACATTCTCTTTGAAGGTAACACCCATAACCAATACCCGGCAATCTTTGAGGTTAGAAAAGATGGAAGAAAGTTTCAGGGTGACCTGGCGTGCCACGTAGGCTGCCATTCCGTCGTTAATGCCCCGTCCCGAATTGATAATCTGAGCATGATGCCCGAACCTGGCCGCTTTATAGGTAAGGTAGTATGGATCTACACCAATACAGTGCCCTCCAACCAGGCCGGGATAGAAATTGAGGAAATTCCACTTGGTCCCGGCCGCCTCCAAAACCTCGTAGGTATTGATGTCCATTTTATTGAAGATCATGGAGAGCTCATTCATAAAGGCGATATTGATATCCCG
>DAOWFP010000139.1 GCA_030637895.1 Bacteroidota bacterium
TCCCATATGAAGGACGATCTGCTCTTTAAGTATACCGACATGCTTTACAAAGTGGTTCCGCCCATCCTGACAGAGCAGGGCAAGGCCAAGAACCCATGGCCCAATGTGGATGCCCAGTCAGGTATCATTCACTGGCACTACGGTATCACTGACTATGAGTTCTACACCGTACTCTTTGGTATTGGACGCTCCATTGGTATTACGGCCAACCTCATCTGGGACCGTGCCCTGGGCTATCCGCTGGAGAGACCCAAATCGTTGACCACGGATATGCTTGAGGATATGGCCATGAAGGCCATGGAGAAGGAGGCAGATATTAAAAAAGCTGCCAAAAACTGCAAGGATGAATAAGCCTTGATGGGAGATCATCCCATCACAGCTCCTTCCATACAAAAGGCTGCCCGATCAGGGCGGCCTTTTTTGACTTAACACAGTTATTTTAGTCTGTATATGTAATAAAATACACCATTAACATATATATTTGCCACATTAGCCACAAGAAATCACCCGTTTGTCAAAATTGAAATGGATTGGATCCACGGAGCCATATGGAACATTTATAGCCAGGCCATCATAATATTTGCTGGGTTCTTGTTATTGACCCTCCTGGTACATGCATGGTTGTTTAAAAGGAGGACCCGTCAATTTCGAAACGAATACCGCAGGATGCAGGAACAGGAGAAAGAGTCCCGGGTGGTCTTGCAGCATCGCAACAAGCTCCGCGACCGTACCAGAGGCTATGAGCAGAGCCTTACCTATGCACTGAGGATCCAGTCAGCCATGTTTCTTACTCCGAAGCAGCTCAGGGCCCATTTCCCGGAATCATTTATTTATCATCGTCCCAAAGAAATTGTAAGCGGTGATTTTAACTGGGCCAGGCGGATCAATGGGAAGATGTTGTTCTCGGTGGCCGATTGTACAGGACATGGTGTTCCCGGCGCCTTTATGTCGCTCCTTGGCCTGGAGTTCTTCAGGCAAATTACGATGGGGAAAGGAATCCATGACCCGGCAGGAATTCTGAATGAAATGAACAAACAGTTCGATATTGTCTTTGGGAATACCGAGGAGCTCTCCCTGAAGGATGGCATCGATCTGGCCATCTGTGCATATGATTATAATACACGAATATTGGAATATGCAGGAGCCTTCAATTCGCTGTATATAGCCCGGGATCATGAGATTCTGGAGATAAAAGGCGACCGTATTATCGTTGGTCCGGATTACGGACTTCAACGTGGAAAATTTGAGAACCGAAGGCTGAAGATAGAGGAGGAGGATATGCTATATATGTTTACCGACGGCTATGCCGACCAGTTTGGCGGCCCGGAAGGGAAGAAGTTTAAATACCGCCGTTTCAGGCACCTGCTGATGTCCATACACCAGCTCTCCCCGGAGGATCAGTTGATTAAGCTGGAAGAGAATATGAATGAATGGATGGGTGAGCGGGAAAAACAGATCGATGATCAGACCATTATCGGGATCAGGCCAACCAGTTTCTCATCTTCCGGATAAGCATTTCGGTGGTAAAAGGCTTGGCAATATAATCATCCACCCCGGCGGCCAGGCAGTTTTCCCTGTCCCCGGCCAGCGCATTGGCTGTAACAGCCACAATGGGAACGTGACGATCACCGGTGGACTCAATTTCGCGGATCTTCTGGGTAGCCACAATACCATCCATTATGGGCATCATAATATCCATAAGGATCAGGTCGTATTGTTTTAGCCCAAACATTTCAAGGGCCTGTTTTCCGTTGGAGGCCACATCGATTCTGTTCACCAACTTATTCAGACTTAAGAGGACGATCTTCTGGTTAATCACATTATCCTCCACAAGGAGGATCTTGGCATCCTTTAAAGCAATGCCCGGCCTTCCTGGCTCAGTGGTCTCCAGGCTTGCGCCTCCTTTAGGAGAAGCTATTTTGGTGGGATCCTTGGTAAAATCCTGGAAGAAACTTAGCGAGGCACCTTGATTCTCCGGTACTGCGGAAAGCGTACTTTCACTCTCAAGCAAGAGGGTAAATGCATTGGTCAGGGTGGAGCCGGTACGAGCATTGCCCTGTTGAAGCGATCTCACGTGGTCTACCAGCGCAATACCATTTATGGTAGAAACCTTAAAAGCAATTTCAAGCCTCACATGGCTGGGGCTCTCCTTCAGACTCCGTATCTGAATCTGAACCGGATTAGTGTCCGTCCTGTAATCATTCACTCCGTAAAAAATATTGACAATCAGACTGCGAACCAGGCCCGGATCGCCAATGATGAAGTTCTTTAGCTTATCCAGGCGGGAAATGGAGATATCTTCCATTGATGACCCTCCCGACTTAAGAATACCGATGGATTCCTCCAGTACCGCAGTCAGATCGAAGGAGGTGATACTTCGCTTGTAATCCACAATACCCGGTGAAGCAATCTCCACAATGTTGTTTACATCTTTAATGAGGAGATTGGTCGATGCTTTCAGGGTTTCCATTAACTCCTTCTGCTCAGAGCTCAATCTTTCGTCATGTACCAGGCTGTTAATCAGTGCAATATTGCTAAGGGAGGTGCGGAGCTTATGGGAGAGTTTGCTGATAAACTCATCCTTCTCAAGCATTTTATGCTCCACCTGGCTCATTGAGTCCTTCAATTTTGTGAGAAGTTCACTGTTTGTCCTTTCAATGTAAATGGATACGCCAAGCACCAGTGCATAGGAGGTAAAGAAAAGCAGGGCATTAAACAGGTCCAGAGTGATGTTTGTTTCCACCTGGGGAATTAAATTCAGTATGATCGTGGCTATTCCCAGTACGATGGGCACATAGATTCCGTGTCTTCCGCTAACGCTCACAGCACCCAGCGGGAAGAGCAGGAAGAAAGCCATAACCAGGATGGGAGAAACATCAATTATATACAGATACTCACCGAGAAAAATAAATGCAGACAGTAGCAGAACAAGCATACTGCTCAGGTCACTTCGACGCCCCGCTGGTAGAAATATAAAGGAGACCAGTGCAATTACCAGAGCGATTACATTAAAAATGTTCAGGGGGGAAATGCCTGCAATAGAGGAGTAGAGTGTGGAAATGGTAAGCACGGTGATCAGAACCAGGTAATAGAAATTGATTCTTTTTGCCCTGTTCACCACAGCCTGCTCCATCGTTTCATCCACTCCAAAAGAGATTATCTTCTGTAAAAAACGCAGAAACATGGTATTCCAATAATGGCTTTAAACGCAAAGAAAGTTAAAATATGGCCAATCATGAAAAATAATGGCTCTATTTTTGTTCTATAAACGTATATTAGTTTGTAATTTTGTAGGGGAAGTAATGAAAGGTCGCTTTATGAAAAAAACACTTTTCTTCTTATTAATGGCTTTGTGTCCCCTGATAATGGCTCAGGAGGATATGGAGAGACCCATGGTGGAGTATTCTCCTGATTTTGAATTCAGAGATGGCCTTTTTGCCAATTTTGAAAGTGTGAAGGAGAACGATCCCATTCCCCCTGCCCGTATCGTTACCGATGAGGATATGTTCGACAGGGCGTTTTATGAAAAGATTACCATTTTGAAGGAGATTGTGATTTATGATGAGAATGGTGTAAAGAAAGTGTTGAATACTGACGAAATCTGGGGGTATAGCCGTAATGGAATTCTCTATATCAATGTGGGCACAGCTTTTCACAGAATTAGCTTTATGGGTAGCATCAGCCATTTTGTCGCTACGGTAACCACCTACAATCCAAACCATTACGATCCATATTATTACAACCCCTACTACTCCAATTCATACTATTACAACCGCTACTCCCAGCCCCAATCCACTAATGTGGGCAGTACCGACCTGAGGCAGTACCTGCTCGACTTCGAAACCGGCGATGTGATGGAGTATGATATAGAGAGTGTGGAGGTCCTGCTCATGAAGGATCCTGAGCTGGCAGATCAGTTCCAATCCCTTCGCAGCAGGAAACAGAAGCAGATGAAATTCGTTTTTATACGCCAATTTAATGAGAGACATCCGCTCTATTTTCCCGGCGATTAACATTTAAACCCAAACCCATAGATTCATATGAGAAAGTATTATACCCTCCTGCTGCTGTTGATCCCATTCATCCAGTTGCAGGCACAGAGAGAATATCTTCCTACCCAGGAGGACCTGGACCATTTTCATACCACCAAGACCTATGTGGTTCTTGAAAGTAACGCCATATCGGATTATAATATTGAGATCCAGGATGCGGTGAACAAATTCTGGGATATCACAGAATTTGAGTTTCTCAAGATGGAAGATTTCGCTGAAAAGAGTAAAGATAAAAATGCTTCTTTTCTATACCTGGCCGGGGTGAGCTTTGAGAAGGACAGATCAAATGCCCGTTACCAGTTTATCTGTCTTTCACTGGGAGGAGATCGTGTTTCCATTGATGATTTGAAGGATGTGGCCAATATTCCCATGAGCTATTATGGGGTGGACGGGGATCATTATGCCTACAAGCTGGGGATCATGATCAGGTTCCTTCAGTACCATGTACGGCTGATTACCGAGAACCACAAAATTGTCAGTCAGAATGTTTATAAATACTATAACGAGAATATGGTCGATGTGAAGGGAAAGACTCTTTACCTGGTTGAAGAGGAACTGGCCAGGGATGTCTCCTCCTTATCGAAGATCAAGGAAGTCTATCCGGGCGAAGTAGAGCTGGTAGACCGGGAGACCATCAAGGAGCTGATTATGTCCGAGAATGAAGATGCCGTAGTGCTGCATAAGGTGGGACCCGAAGGAAAGAAATTGAATGCCCGTGTGTATAAAATACTTATAGGATTGGACGAGGCACAGTTTTACTATTTTGATTACCACAAGGTGAATGATAAGAAGCCGGATGCTTTCCTTGAAAGTGATTTTAAAAAACTGGCCAGGGCCACCAAATAGAAGGATACTGTTCAATGGCCGATAAACCATCTATTCCTAAAGGAACCCGTGATTTTCCGCCCCTGGTAATGGCCAGGCGCATGCATATATTTGATACCATACGAGGTATTTTCAAAGTACATGGCTTCCAAGCCATAGAGACCCCTGCCATGGAGAACCTCTCATCGCTGATGGGTAAGTATGGCGACGAAGGAGACAAGCTACTGTTTAAGGTTCTTAATTCGGGCGACTTCAAAGCAAAATTGAGTCCGGAAGAGTTAAGCCAAACCCCGGCCGGCAAATTGGGGACCATGATTTCCGGGAAAGGCCTTAGGTATGACCTGACGGTTCCTTTCGCCCGTTTCGTGGTACAACACCGCAACGAGATCTCCTTTCCTTTCAAGCGTTACCAGATCCAGCCGGTCTGGCGGGCCGATCGCCCCCAGCGTGGACGTTACAGGGAGTTTTATCAGTGCGATGTGGATGTGATCGGCAGTAATTCGCTGCTCAATGAATTTGAGTTGATCCAGATCATCGATGAGGTGTTCGAAGCATTGGGACTGAAGGTGGTGATCAAGTTGAATAACCGGAAGGTACTGGCAGGGATCGCAGAGGTAATCGGGGCACCTGAGCGGATGACAGATATCACCGTGGCCATCGATAAGCTTGAGAAGATCGGGCAGGAGGGTGTAAGGAACGAACTGGAGCAGAAAGGCTTAAGCGCTGATTCCATTGCAAAGCTTGAGCCACTATTGCTTATGCAGGGCTCGACCCAGGAAAAACTGGATAAGCTGGAGGGAATGCTGGAAGCTTCCGAAACAGGGAAGCAGGGGATAAGCGAGGTACGCCGCTTGTTGGAATACGTAGATACCGACCCGGTGGGGGCCGAGCTTGAAATTGACCTGACCCTGGCCAGGGGACTGAACTACTATACCGGGAGCATCCTGGAGGTAAAATCGGCAGAAGTTGCC
The DNA here is from genome assembly GCA_030637895.1 of Bacteroidota bacterium. Taxonomy (GTDB): domain Bacteria; phylum Bacteroidota; class Bacteroidia; order Bacteroidales. Next base: position 5,849 of record DAOWFP010000139.1, read on the forward strand.
ATAGGTAGTATATGCGGGGGTGGAAGGTACGATGATCTGACCGGCATTTTCGGACTGGAAGGCGTTTCAGGTGTGGGAGTTTCTTTTGGTGCAGACCGCATCTACGATGTACTGCTTCAGCTGGATCGTTTTCCGAAACGAGCTGCCATGGACACCACTTTGCTCTTTGTAAACTTCGGAGATGCGGAGGTGAAGTATATCCTTCCCATCCTGGGCCAGCTGCGAAAAAGCGGTATTTCCTCCGAACTATACCCCGAACAGGCCAAGATGAAAAAGCAAATGAGCTATGCCAACATGCGGGAGATCCCCTTTGTGGCCCTGGTTGGTGAGCAAGAGATGAAGGATGGCTTTATTACCCTGAAGGATATGGAGAGCGGCGAGCAGGAGCGGCTTAGTCCGGAGGAGCTTGTAGAGCGACTTTCCTCTGCCAAATAACATTCTCTATTCTATCTGCAGCTCATTTTTTTTTCAGTACTTGCTTTCCAAATTTTATGGATATGGAGAAGGTTCATCTAGTAAGCACCGAGGAGATCGGATGGAAGAAGTTTGAAGAGATTAGTTCGGGAGGAACACAGATTGTGTTATCGGACGAAGTGCTAAAAAAAATTACGGTCTGCAGGGAATATCTTGATCACAGGCTGGAAAACTCAGATGAGATTCTTTACGGGATAAATACTGGATTTGGTTCCCTTTGCGATACAGTAGTATCAGATGAGAACCTGGGACTCCTTCAGAAAAACCTGGTCATGTCACATGCCTGCGGTGTGGGAGATGAGGTAAGTGAAGAGATTACCCGGCTGATGCTTCTGCTGAAGATCCAGTCACTTTCCTACGGGCACTCCGGTGTCCAGGTGGAGACCGTTCAGCGCCTGGCTGACCTTTATAACCATGATATTCTTCCGGTGGTTTATACCTATGGTTCGCTGGGAGCTTCGGGCGACCTGGCTCCTCTGGCGCATATGAGCCTGCCTTTGTTGGGTATGGGTGATGTGAATATAAAGGGGAAGCGAAAAAAAGCCTCTGAAGTGATGAAAGAGATGGGCTGGGAGCCCATTGAACTTAAATCCAAGGAGGGGCTGGCCCTCTTAAACGGAACACAGTTTATGAGTGCTTACGGGGTATATCTGTGCCTGCGGGTGTTCAAACTATCCCGTTTGGCCGATATCATCGGGGCACTTTCGCTGGAAGCCTTTGACGGACGAATCGAACCTTTCCATGAGTTGATTCAGCAGATCAGGCCCCACCAGGGACAGCTGGTTACTGCACGGAGAATCAGGTGGCTTCTGGAGGGCAGTGAGCTGATTAACCGCTCCAAGGTCCATGTTCAGGATCCCTACTCCTACCGCTGCATCCCGCAGGTGCACGGGGCCTCCAAGGATTCTATTAATTATGTGGCCTATGTGTTCCGGAATGAAATTAATGCGGTAACTGACAATCCCACCATCTTTCCTGAGGAAGATCTGATCATTTCGGCAGGAAATTTCCATGGCCAACCCCTGGCCCTGGCGCTGGATAACCTGGCCATAGCCATGAGTGAGATGGGAAATATCTCAGAAAGGCGTACCTACCAGCTGGTCAGTGGTTCACGCGGTCTGCCCCCCTTTCTGGTGGCCAACTCCGGACTCAATTCCGGATTTATGATTCCACAGTACACCGCTGCCTCCATGGTGAGCCATAACAAGCAACTCTGTACGCCCTCGTCGGTGGATTCCATCGAATCGTCACAGGGACAGGAAGATCATGTTAGCATGGGAGCCAATGCGGCAACTAAGGCCTACCAGGTGATGCTTAACCTGGAACGGATTCTGGCCATTGAACTATATAGTGCGGCGCAGGCCATGGAGTTCAGACGTCCGGCCCGAACCAGTCCGTTTATGGAACGCTTCCTGGAGGCCTATAGAAAACAGGTCTCCTTTGTGAAAGATGATAAGGTGATGTATTATGATATTGACCTCAGTGTGAAGTTCCTGCAGGAGATAGAACTGGACCTGCCGGAGGACCTGATCATGATGCGGGACTACTCGCCCGAAGATATGAAGTAGGGCCTTAAGGCATACAGGGAGATGGACCCATTGGAAGGGGTTCTGTTGCATCCGACTTTTTACCGGATCCTCCTCCCTGACCTCGTTTACTCTGTCCTTCTTCCCTGAGCTTATGCAGCAGGTGACGACGGAAATCCCATTCCACCTTGCCCAGTTTCAGAACTTTCTTGGTGGGAAGTGCCTCCAGAAACTTTCCCTGGTAATATTCCCTTTCCAGCTCTAACTGCCTCTCTTTCAGGTTATAACCTTTTTCCAGGGTCTCCAGAATTTCTTTGTCGGAGAGGTTGTCGGCATTTTTATGGGCATATATCCAGGTGTTGCGCTCATCCTCCACCAGTTTCATCTTCCGGTTGTGAAAGTCGTCGTAAAGGGGCCAGAAAGCCTTGCTCTCCATATCTGTGAGTTCCAGCTCTTCAGTGAAGTAAACTTGACGCTCCTCTTTAAACTTTTCGATCTGTTCCTCCGATTGGGCAACAAGTGTTCCCGAAGTGGTAAACAGGAAGGCTACAGCACTTAGAATGTATATAATTTTGTTTTTCATCTTAGGGGCTTTTTTATTCAAAAATCAGATCCATTTCCACATCATTAATGGCCAGGTATTCGATGGCCTGAGAGGCGAAGGCTTCATCCTCATCCAGTTCGGTAAGCTCTGCCTCCTCCATGAGTTCATACAGGTAACGGTCATCGTCTAATACCTGCATCTGTTCCAGGAGAGCCTGTTCGGGATAGACTCCGTTTGCATCAGGGTTCGAACTGGTGAAGCGGATAATGGTGGTGGTTATCAGGGCGGCTGCCAGAATGGCTGCTGCCATGGCCATCCATCGGGTGGCTGTTCCGATCTTTCGCACCGGAACTTTGGAGGACTCCTCCTCCTTGATTCGCTGCTGCAGCCGTTCAGAGAAGCTCTCAAAATACCCTTCAGGCACGCCAAAAGGATGATTTTTCAGCACTTCCTGCTGCAAATCCGGTTTATTACGATCCATTTTCATTTCTTATTCAGGTATTTGTTAGACCTTTAGGCTTTAGGAAGGTTTAATCCTCCTTCAGCATAGCTTCTATTTTTTTTACTGCGTGATGATAGGAGGCCTTCAGGGCCCCCACCGAAGTTCCCAGGATCTCTGACATCTCATCATACTTGACCTGGTCAAAATACTTCATGTTAAATACGAGTCTCTGTTTTTCCGGTAGCTTTAATATGGCCTCCTGCAGTTTCAGCTGGATCTCATCCCCGTTGAACCAGGGATCGGCTTCCAGACTTTCGCTCATCTGCCCTTCCACATCGACCCAGGGGGCAAAGGACTTCTTTTTTTTCTGTTTCAGGAATGATAAGGCCTCATTGGTGGCAATACGATAGAGCCAGGTATAGAGACCCGATTCGGAACGAAAACTACTGAGAGACCGCCACACCTTGATCATGGTGTTCTGCAGTACGTCATCAGTATCATCGTGACCGATCACAATCTTACGGATATGCCAGTACAGCCGCTCCTGGTATTTTAACACCAGCTGGTTAAAAGCAAGCTCCTCCCTGCCAAGGATTTTGGATCCTTCTATTATTTCCCTGTCATCCCATTCCGGCATGTTCCCGCCCTCTTTGTAATTTAGATATTAAAGCATCCTATAGGTTTAATAGAGCTTGATGGTCTCCGGCTTTCCTTCCTTCACGGTAAAGTCCCTGACCCTGGTATAGGACGAGGATTTGTGATCGTCCCGGCGGAACACCACCCTGTAAGAACCTGGCTGGAGGTAAAAGGCTTGTACCCTGGTATTCTCAAGAAGATTCATAACCCATTTTTGCTCCCCGGAACCCATCATCTGGCACAGGGTACCAGCTCCAGGCTGCCCCGTACTGAAGGTCACATATCCGGGAGCAGGTATTACCACGGTGGTGGTATTACCCGGGCTGATTTCCAGCTTGAGAACCTCCATGGCAGGGTATATGGGAATCAGTAGATCGTAAGATCCCACAAGGTATTTTCCCACGGTACCGATCTCCTGAATGTTGATCAGCTCCTGCTCTCCAGCCCGCTTCACCAGGACCTGGTCGCGGTCGTACGAATTCCCCCTTTTGGTGCGGACATACAGGTAGCCCTGGGGAGCATACACTGAAATTGTGTTGTGTCTTCCTGCCACCAGCCTGACGCTGTCGAGCCTCACCGGTGGAATGGTCTGCACCCCGATGTCGTAGGTCATCATGGGATCCAGTGAGAGGGTGTCGGGATTTCCAAGGCGGTTGAGGGTGTGGATCATATAGTAGTGGATGGTCCCGGTATACCTGTCGAAGAAGGTCACATTCACATCGGTCTCCGTAGGTCTCGACTGCTGGTCCAGAATATTTACCTGGGCAGAAGTTGTATTCAGTGCCTGTGTAATTACTTCTTTCAGCGCTTCCCGATACTCCTCCTGGGTCGGAGTATCGTAATATTCGCCAATGCAGTCAAAAGTTTCCTTGAAACCAGGGTCGCTACCGATGCCTATCACAAAGGGCCTCAGAATGATTCCTTTCTTCTGCAAATCGAGCGAAACACTACAGGGATCACCGTCACAGGCCTCGATCCCGTCTGTAATCAGTATGATGATGTTGCGGCAGGTTCCGCAGGGAGGGAAATCTTCAGGAGCCTGAGCCAGCGAGCGTGCAATGGGAGTGGTTCCTTTGGGCTGTATAGTATTCAGTGTCTGCCTGATCTTTGAGGCATTCAAAGGACCGAAGGGAACCTCCAGTTTGGTGTCGCTGCAATCCTGGGGAGGTACCGGGCTCTGGTGGCCGTAAACCCGCAGGGCCAGTTCTACGCCTTCCTTCTGCTCCAGTGTATCAAGCATTTCCAGAAGGACTTCCCGGGCCATGTCAATTTTTCGTTCCCCGTCCCATTGTCCGGACATGCTGTTAGAAGCATCAAAAATAAACAGGATCCGAGAGGTGGGAGCCTCACCGGCAGTAACTTGCTGGGCATGTAGCTCATTCGCCTGATCCACCAAAGGAAGAGCCCCGAGGCAAATGAGCAGCCACAGGGCACGTAGATTTGTTTTTCTGCTTACGTTCTTCATCAATGTAATAAGGATGGTGTGCGCTTAAAAGTACGAAAACAAAACGGGATCGAAAGTTTTAAGGTTTGATCACCATCAGCCTCTGTACCTCCGACAGGCTGCCGATGGTGCAGCGCAGCAGGTAGATTCCGGGTTCCATCTGCTTTGTGGAGAGCTCTATTCCGGATCCATGGTAGCTATGGAACTTATGGTAGATCATCCTGCCATCCAGGGCATGAAGCGAGAGCTCCATCTCACCGTGAGGAACATTCTCCGGCTCTACCATAAAGGTATGAACGGCTGGATTGGGATAGATCCTGAAAACGGGAGCTTCCTGTACAGGGACCGACAAGCCAAAGGGCTCCAGCTGGATATTAAGCAGGGTAGCCTGGTAGTCAGTGACAGTCACTCCCGGTATGGTGTCGTTTAGATAGCCCGGAGCGGAGAATACCAGGTCGTAAATTCCTTCCTTGATCAGCCTGTAGTAGTCGCCATGAGTTGCTGAGCTATGTACCACCGAATAGGCACTATCGTGGTTCTCAACAAAGATCCGGGCCCGGATGGGATCGCCGGTCTCCTGGCCGGTGACCTTTCCCCTGATTCCATACAAACACTGGGACATATAGTTTAGCAATGAACGTTCATTGATGTTCCAGTGCCTTTCCAGCTCCGAAGAAGCAAGCTGGTAATCGTACGACAACTCCAGTGTTACTTCCCGGCCTCCCAGGTAATTATTGACATAATCCTGCCGTGTACCCAGCGCCTCATACCAGTCCCAGCCGTTGGTGATCCCGTTCTCGGGCCAGCCAAACATATAGTCAGGATCCACTGCCATGGCCTCATCGGCATATTCCCGGGAAATAAACCTGTACCAGTCCTCATCCACATGAGGTGCTGACTTGCCATCCCAGGGATAATTCACCACTTCTGCTCCGCTGTGACAATTGGCTGCCATTGTAAACTCCTTTTCCTTCATAAAGGACATCATATACCTGGTTTCTGGCTCCCTACCTGTAGAATCATCCGCATCACCATGTGTAGCTTCCGGAAAATCACGGTTCAGGTCGACGTTAAATAAATTCACACGTCTGGCGTTTTCCATGGAAAGGTTGTTGTCCCAGGAGTAGCAGCCATCGGGATTGGCAAGGGGGTTGATCCAGATCTGCAGATTGTTCACCAGTTTTGTAATCTCGGCATCCTGACCATATCCCTTCAGCAGTGTATCGGTCAGCCGGAGCAGGAGTACAAATCCAACTATCTCATCGCCATGCATGGTTGAAGAATATAGAAAAGAGGCTTCCTCTTCATCCTCATCTACCTGATCACTGATTTTTAGTGCCAGCAACAAGCGATCCCCAACAGAGTAGCCTATGGTGTCGAGTCGGCAAATGTCCGGGTATGCTGCAGCAAATCCCTCCATCATCTCCAGGTACTGATAATAGGTGGGATATTTTTGGAAGGTAAGGGCTTCGTCCAGGTCCTGGGCCATATCATTGTCATCAAACTGAACCGACTTGGTCCACTGGGCATCGAGAGGGGTGGCAGCAAGGTGGCAGAAAAGGGCCACCGCCAGCAGCCTCGTGGTGCTGTTACGGATTACCAGGATATGTTGGTTCAGACGCATGGTGTCGCTTATTTGCTGACCTGCTCTTATTGCCTTAAACGTTAAATCGGATATGGAGAATATCGGCCTCGTTTACCACATAATTTTTTCCTTCAACTGAGAGTTTACCCTTATCCTTACAGGCCTGTTCTGATCCCAAGGTAATAAAATCTTCATATTTCATCACTTCGGCCCGGATAAAACCCCGCTGTAGATCAGAGTGAATGGCTCCGGCTGCTTCAGGTGCCAGGGCCCCTTTGTGGATGGTCCAAGCCCTGATCTCTTTGGGTCCCACGGTGAAAAATGAAACCAGGTTCAGCATGGAGTAGGCCGAGCGTATAAGCTTACTCACCCCGGGCTCTTCCAGTCCGGCATCCGCCAGAAACTCTTTGCGGTCCTCTTCATCCTCCAGTTCGGCAATTTCCGATTCCATCCGGGCAGCAAGCACGAGGATTTCGGCCTCTTCACTGGCCAGGTACTCCTTCACTTGCTGCACATAGCTGTTGCCGGATATGGCAGCCTCGTCTTCCACATTACATACGAACATCACCGGCTTGCTGGTCAGCAGAAAGAGGTCCTCTATATGTTTCCGGTCATTTTCACTTATCTCCAGGGTGCGGGCATTCTGGAAATCTTCCAGATGGTCCTTGTACTGTGCCAGCACCTCAATACCACGTTTTGCATCCTTATCCCCCGTCTTGGCAATTTTGGCCAGACGCTCCATCTTCTTTTCCACCGATTCCAGGTCCTTGACCTGCAGCTCCAGGTTGATGGTTTCAATATCCCGCACCGGATTCACCGATCCGTCGATATGGGGTAGCTGTTCATCGTCGAAGCACCTGATCACCTGGATCAGAGCATCGGTGTTCCTGATATCGGAGAGGAACTTGTTGCCCACACCTTCGCCCTGATTGGCCCCCTTGGTGAGGCCGGGGATATCCACGATTTCGACCGTGGCAGGAATGATTTTCTCGGTGGGCTGGAAATTCTCCAGCTTGTAAAGCCTGGGATCAGGTACATTAACCATCCCCATATTTGACTTGCTGGAGGTGAAGGCAAAACTGGAAGTTTCCACCTTGGTGTTGGACATACAGTTGAAAAGGGTGGATTTGCCCACGTTGGCTACACCGATAATCCCGCATTTTAGTGCCATCTTTGGTTTGTGTTAAATTTGGCTCAAAATTAGCAAAAAAGAACCACCACGGCGTAGGCTGTTTTAAATATTAATGGGTAATTTTGGGCTTCGTTTCAAAACAGCAAGCCATGGACCTTAAGACTCACACACTAGCTTCAGATAACATTCGTATTCTTTCCGCCGCCATGGTGGAGAAGGCAAAATCGGGACACCCGGGCGGTGCCATGGGCGGAGCCGATTTTGTGGAGATGCTTTATTCAAAATTTATGAATTTTGATCCGGACGATGGAGCCTGGCCCTTAAGGGACCGTTTTTTTCTTGATCCCGGGCATATGTCACCCATGCTTTACGGAGTGCTGGCGCTCACCGGGAACTATACTCTGGATGAGCTGAGCTCTTTCCGACAGTGGGGAAGCTCCACACCTGGTCACCCCGAAGTGGATGTCCTTCGTGGTGTGGAGAATACATCAGGTCCGCTTGGCCAGGGCCATACCATGGCTGTGGGAGCAGCAATTGCGGAGCGTTTCATGGCTGCCCGTTTCGGGGAGTGGCTTTCGCATAAGACCTATACCTTTATTTCCGATGGTGGTGTGCAGGAAGAGATCTCGCAGGGAGCAGGGCGAATTGCTGGTTTCCTGGGCCTTTCCAAGCTTATTATGTTTTATGACTCCAACGATATTCAGCTCTCCACCCGTACCGAGGAGGTAAGTGCAGAAGATACTGCTGCCAAGTACCGGGCATGGAACTGGAACGTATGCACCATCGATGGCAACGATCCCATGCAGATTTACAAGGCACTTGAATCGGCCCTGGAGGAAAAGGAGCGTCCCAGCCTGATTATAGGCAAAACTATCATGGGCAAAGGTGCTTTGGATGAGAATGGGGCCAGTTTCGAGGGACAAACCTCTATGCATGGAATGCCGCTTTCGGCAGCCGGGGCCTCTTTCGAGAAGTCCATCTCCAACCTGGGAGGTAGTCCTGAGAATCCCTTTATAATCTTCCAGGAGGTCAAAGAGGCCTACCGCCTGTTGCTGGAGGAGAAGCGGAAAGCAGCTGCCTTACGTAAGGCGGAACAGACGGCCTGGGAAAAGGCCAATCCGGAGCTTGCCCAAAAATACAGAGGCTTCCTGGAAGGCGTGCTTCCCGAGATTGACTTTGCTGCCATTGAGCAGAAAGCGGGGGCTCCCACACGAGGAGCTTCGGGCGCCGTACTGGCCAGCCTGGCCGGGAAGGTTCAGAACCTGATCGTGGCCTCAGCCGACCTCTCCAACAGCGACAAGACAGATGCATATCTGAAAAATACAAAAGCATTTACCAGGGGCGATTTTACCGGTTCCTTCCTCCAGGCAGGAGTCAGTGAACTGACAATGGCCTCCATTGCCAATGGCATGGCCCTTCATGGTGGAGTGATCCCGGTGATCGGGACCTTCTTTGTATTTAGCGATTATATGAAGCCTGCTGCCCGGATGGCCGCATTGATGCAACTTCCTGTGAAATATGTGTGGACCCACGATGCCTTCCGGGTGGGAGAGGATGGTCCCACCCACCAGCCGGTGGAACAGGAGGCACAGATCAGGTTACTGGAGCATTTGAGAAATCACCAGGGCCAACGGTCCATGCTGGTACTTCGTCCCGCCGATGCCCAGGAGACCACCGTGGCATGGAAGATGGCACTGGAGAATGATAATACTCCCACCGCACTGATTCTCTCCAGGCAGGGGGTACCAGATATACCGGCACAACCGGGATCTGACAGGTATACCGGTGCTCTGGCAGCGCAGCAAGGGGCCTATGTGGCCAGAGAATGTAAGGGCACTCCCGATGTGGTGCTGGTGGCATCCGGATCTGAGGTGGCCACACTGCTGGCTGGAACGCCACTACTTGAGGAGAAGAAAGGATTGAAAGTAAGGGTTGTATCTGTTATTTCGGAGGGTCTGTTCCGGGATCAGCCGGAAGACTACCAGGCGGAAGTGATCCCCCCGGGTATTCCGGTATTTGGTCTGACGGCCGGACTACCTGTGACCCTGCAGGGACTGGTAGGGGAGCATGGAAAGGTATTTGGACTGGAGAGTTTCGGGCATTCGGCACCCTATAAAGTGCTGGACGAAAAGCTGGGATTTACCGGCGAGAATGTCTACAAGCAGGTAAGTGCATTGCTGGGTGTTTAAAATAAGCAGCCAAAGAATGCGTTTTAAATAAATGGATAAGGGGGAAATGGGAAATAACAGCTTACGTAGCTTAGGAATTGTGTTAATGGTAGTGATTGGAGTGGGTCCCTTAAGCGGACAGAAGATTCCACCCCAAAAACCCAAATTGATTGTGGGAATTACGGTATCGGGGATGCAGTACGATTACCTGTCAGTCTACTGGGACAAATTTTCAGATGGAGGATTCCGGAAGATGGCCACCACAGGGGCCAATTGCAAGAATGCACGTTATGACTACCTGATCACCGATCCGTCGGTGGGTTTTGCCTCCATTGCAACGGGAACCAGGCCCAGTGAACACGGTATTGTATCTGACTACTGGTATCGGCGCCTCACCAACGAAATAGTCCATAGTATTGAGGACCAGGAACAAACCACCATTGGAGGATCCTACGGGTCCGGCCCTTACTCTCCATGGGCCTTGCACAGCCGCACACTTTCCGACGAAATGAGGGTGAAGAGCCGTTTTAAATCACGCTCCATAGGGGTCTCCATGGATCCCAATGCAGCGGTACTGTTGGCCGGACATACTGCCACAGCTGCCTACTGGCTCGATCCCGTACATGCTTCCTGGATCACCAGCTCCTACTATATGGATTCACTGCCCGTCTGGGTTAATGATTTTAATGCAAAGAACTACCCTGATCTCTACCTGGATCGCAACTGGGAAACCCTCCATCCCATTGCTGAATACAGTGAGAGCATGCTTGATAATAATCCTTATGAAACGGGTTTATCCGGACAGATTACCTTCCCCTATGATCTCACTCGTCTCAGTTCAGACGGGAAAGGTGGAAGGGACTACAGCTTGCTGATGACCACACCCTGGGGAAATACCTATACCAAGGATATGGCCATTGCAGCCATCGTAAACGAAGAGCTTGGTAAGCAGGAGGTGACCGATATAATCCATATCGGATTTAATACCACCAAGTACCTGGCCAACTTCTACTCCACATGGTCGGTGGAGACTCAGGATACCTACCTGCGATTGGACCAGGATATTGCCCATCTGCTCGAATTCCTGGACGACCAGCTTGGATTGGAAAATGTCCTGGTCTACGTGACCGCAGAAAATGCCCTGGCTGTGGATCCGAACTATCTGGCCGAGAGTCGCATTCCCTCGGGATTCTTTAACTACCGGACCAGTGTTTCACTACTGAAATCATACCTGAATGCCATCTATGGCAGGGGCGAGTGGGTCACATTTTATTATGCCCAGCAGATCTATCTGAATCACCAGCTCATTGAAGACTCCAACCTCTCACTGGAGGAGGTACAGGACCTGGTGGCGCGCTTTATGGTACAGATGAACGGGGTAAGCAATGCACTTCAGGCCTATGTGCTTCAGCAGAATTACTTTACCGATGGAGTGTTACACAGGATACAGAACTCTTATTATCAGAAACGTTCGGGCGATGTGATCCTCTACCTGACGCCGGGCTGGGTGGAGCACAGCAATGTGGGAGGCGTTTATGCGGAATTCAAATATACGCCGCATGTACCTATGATCTTTTATGGATGGAAAATCAACCGGGTGACCATTCCCTACCGGGTATCTCCCACCGATATAGCCCCATCAATTGCCTCCTTCCTGGAGATCTCCATGCCGGACAACGCCACGGGAGTGGTCATCTCCGACCTCGTAAAATAGATCCTGCTTAGACGCTGTTGAGGGAGTTGCGGGCGTCGTAGAACGCTTTGATAAGGCCCGGGTCCTTCTCCAGAGCATTACCAACCACAATCATATCTGCACCTGCAGAGAAAAGTTCCAGGGCGGTTTCAGCGGTACGGATGCCTCCACCTACCATCAATGGCAGGGAGATAAGTTTTCTGATGGCCCGGATCATAGCGGGCTCCACCGAATGAGAAGCGCCGCTACCTGCCTCCAGGTAGAGGGCCTTAAGGCCCAGCATCTCCCCGGCCATGGCAGTGGCCACAGCAATATCCGGTTTATTACCCGGAATGGGACTTGTGTTACTCATATACTCCACAGAGCTTGCCTTCCCGTTCCCGATCAGCATATATCCGGTGGGGATGACCTCGATTCCGGAGCGTCCCAGGTGGGGGGCGGCCAGCACATGATTTCCAATGAGGAACTCGGGATTGCGTCCTGAGATCAGTGAGAGAAACAGGATCCCGTCTGCCCGGTCGCAAAGCTGATAAAGATTACCGGGGAAGATAAAGACCGGTAGCTTAGTACCAAGTTTCAGGGCAGTGATAGTGATTTCAATGGGATTGAAAAGAATGCTTCCACCCACCAGTACGAGGTCGGGCGGATAAAGATTGATAAAACCGATCAATTCATCAAGGCTCTTGCTGTCGTACCCGTCGGGGTCCACCAGCAGGGCGACCCGTTTTTTGCTTCTGTCCTTCAGTTGCTGATAGAAACTATTCATTCCTTGACACACCATACCAGTGCGTAATTATCGTGTTGCAGGTACTCCATCTCAAAACTTTCCGGACCGTTTCCGTTGATCACATTTCCTTTCATATGTCCCTGCTCGTCAGGTAGAAAGGGTGCAATAGTTATTCCATCCCTGAAGTTGATATCCTGCTTATCGCAGATTTTGTATAGAGTTTCTTTGGCGCACCAGTGGAGATAGAGGTGGAATTTGGCCAACTCCGGATCCTGGCTGATATTCTCCCGGTCGTTAATAAACTTATTGGCCACTTTGCTGATTTTCCCTGACATAAATTCCAGGTCGATACCCACGCGCTTGTCTTTGCCAATAATAACTGCAGTGAGGCTGTTGGAATGAGTGATGCTGATGTTATGGGTATTGCCCCTGACAAAGGGTTTGTTCTCGGAATTGTAAAGAATCCGGGTATCTTTACCCAGCATGGTTTTTACCAGTGCCCGGACGCTGAGCCATTCGATCTTCCTGCTGATGTTCTTGAAGCTGTCGAGTTTTGCTTTCTCTACAGCAACAAGGTTGACCATGCTGTACAGCGAATCAAAA
>DAOWFP010000181.1 GCA_030637895.1 Bacteroidota bacterium
GATCATAGAGGCTTTTGGGAATCTGGGATATGACTCTGCCCCTGTCTACACCTGGAAATCAGGTCTTTTCTCCTTTCCCAAAAAGGATCAGGAATCTCTGGCGAGCCGCTCCCAAAATCAGGGAGCAATGATCACTGACCGGAAGAGCTTTGAAAATTATGACTGGCCAGATGCCCATTCGGGTAACTACGACATCTACCATCAACTTAGCAGCTGCCTCCCCGCAGGAATGCTTTTACTTGGATTCAGCAATGGTGGTGTTTTGGAGAATGCCACAGATATAGTTGGCTTTGAAAACCTATGCATGATGTACCTCTTGGAACCGGATTTGATAAGGGAGATTTTTGATAATATCGGGAAACGACTGGTAGATTTTTATTCCATTGTAGCATCTATGGATACGGTGGGCGCATGTATTGTGAACGATGACTGGGGATTTAAAACCCAGACCATGTTTCCACAGGAGATGATGAATGAGTATGTATTCCCCTATACCCGGAGGATCGTAGAGGTAATCCACAAGCATGGTAAGCCCGCCATCCTGCATAGCTGTGGCAACCTGATTGAGATCATGGATGTGGTAATTGACGATTTAAAACTGGATGGAAAACACAGCTTTGAGGATGGAATAATTCCCGTTGAGGAAGCATATGAGACTTGGCATGACCGGATTGCCATTATGGGAGGCATTGATGTGGATTTTCTGGCACGTAAATCTCCTGATGAGGTATACCTGAGAGCCCGTAATCTTGTTGAACTCACATTTGACACCGGTGGATTTGCCCTGGGATCTGGAAACAGCATCCCGGAATACGTCCCTGTAGAAAACTACCTGGCCATGATCCGGGCTGCTGTTGATTTTAGAGCTTAGGCATTCGCTGCTTCCTTGCTTTTCCTGCGATATCTGAGAAAAAAAAGCACAGCAAAGATGATTAACTGTCCTGCTCCCACGAGTAGTAATAATTCTGCCCAGGGACGCTTATCTGGACCAAAGGGGAACAGATAAGCTCCGATAAAAACACAAACTGCTCCAACGATCAGGAAACTCCAGAATTTAATTTTTGCATAGATATTCATATTGAATATATTTGGTTTAACATCTGCTATCTTCTCCCGCACCGATACATGATACTGCAAATCCTGCGATCAATTCGGCCGGTGCGACGATTGCAACTATTTTACATAGCCAGCTGCCCCCACAATCACTTGCAGTGCAGCTCATACAATCCGACCAGCTACTCTCCTTCCTGCAACATATGGCTGACTCACCTTTAAGGGTCTCATCCTGGCTTTCTTCCTTGAAAGATATGGAATAAACGGCTCTGTTGAAACTTTTTACCTCCTCATTTTCACTTACCCTCAACTCTCCAATACGCATCTGGTCATCCAGTTTCAGGGAAAAATAATCGTGGTCATCCATGGTTTTCAAGGCAAAAGACATATGCCCTCCCTCTGCCGGACCGTAGTGGGCCATGCTGACCTGGTAGAGCCCCATGGACTCATACAGGATAAGTGTTTGCTCGGGATCAAGGGTGGGGATGGAATACATGATTACTCCGGTGTGATTGAAGAAGAATTTCTGCGCTTCTTCGATCATCAGGAATCCTTCTTCGATTCCATTTTTCAGGGCTTCGCGGACAAGATGTTCCCGTTCATAATTGGCTCCCAGCTTTTCGATGCGATAGATATGATTGTCATAGAAATAGGGGCTGACCTCTTCCTTGAGAGATGCATCTTCATAAACGAGGGTATTGGTACTTTCTTTATGGGAACTTTGATTGTCTTCATCCTTATTACATCCAGCGAAGTAAAAAAGGAATATACCCGCCAGCGGCAGGAGAACTAAGTACTTTCTTTTCATTTTCATTACAAGCAAATTTTGGTTAGACGAAAGTTAATGCAGGCCTGAATGCACTTATATGTGTCAAGTGCCCTGCAAATCGCCTTTATGCTTGTAATAATTTATTTAAAGTAGTTGGGGGCCCTGCTGCGCCGCATCTCCGAACTCAGGTCATCAATGGTTTCCGCATGTAAAGGATCTTCTGAAATATTCACATTCTCATGAGGATCGATCCGATGGTCGTAAAGCATCCGGGCATAGGAGCTATCATTATCATTCACCCATTCAGTGTAGAACCAGTTTTCCCTGATAGTCGTGATCCCGGCATACCACTGGCAAATGGCCACACCGTCGCTTTTGGCCTCTTTATCATAGAGCAAGTCCTTGAAACTGTCCCCTTGAAGGTGCTCCGGGAGCTCCAGCCCGGCAAGTTCGCACAGGGTCGGATAGATATCCACATACTCTACAATCTCTGAGGATTCTTTCAATTGTTGAGTACCCGGTACCCTTACAATCAAAGGGGTGTGAAGGGAGGTCTCGTAATTGCAATGCTTACACCACAATCCGTGTTCCCTCAGGTTCCATCCATGGTCGCCCCATAAGATCACAATGGTGGTTCTGTCCAGTTCGAGTCGTTTCAGCTCATTCAGGATCATGCCGATCTGCGCATCGGTGTAGCTGACACACGCATAATAGCCCTGAATCAGCTCCAGGGCAAAGTCGTCCGTAACAGGTCCATCAGGGGGAACGCCAGCATAGGCCCGTAGCTCTCCAAAGTTGTGGAGCGATTCCTTTGGGGCATTTTCGGGAGGATAATTGTTGTCTGGAAGTGACACTTTACCGTCATAAATCTTCCAGTACTTCTCAGGAGCATTAAAGGGAAGATGGGGTTTGAGGAATCCTGTAGCCAGGAAGAAGGGTTTATCCAGCTCCTTGAGTTTCCTCAGGTCCCCAATGGTCTTTTCAGCTGTTTTCCCATCCTTATAGACAGTATCCTGGACATCGGCCCGTTCAAAGGGCGGCCCTCTGAATCTGTCTGCCGTATCCTGAAGGCTGTTTTCATTGAGGGCATAGTCCCTCCATGAGCTGCTATTTGAAACGGGATGCCATATCTCATCCCAGCTCTCCTCAGCATCATCGTCATGATGGAAGATCTTTCCATTGCTGATGGTATGGTAGCCATTGTTTCTGAAATGCCCTGGAAGTGTGGTAATCCCAGCGGCTTCCTCATCGGCCCGTGTGAGATAAGTGAGGAAGCGGTTTCGTGCAGGACGCAGACCAGTCATCAAGCTGGCCCTGGATGCCCCACATACTGGAATATTACAGTAAGAACGATCGAACCTGGTCCCTTCTGCTGCCAGAAGGTCGATATTGGGGGAGCTGATCAGTTCCTTGCCGTAGCAAGCCAGTTCCGGACGCAAATCATCCACCGCAATAAACAAAATATTGGGAGTCTCGGGCAGGGAATTCTTTTCAGATGAACCGGTACAGGAGACCAAAACCAACAGGACCCATAAAAGATGCCTCATTTTTACGCTATTTCAATGAAGTAGCAATCACATAAGATCCAGAACCTGCTGAGAGTACTGTCTCTCCATTCATTTCTTTATAATCCAGACCTGAGTCAGCTAAACGCGAGTCGTTGATTTCTATTGCAGAAGGATCACCCGGAATATGGATGCTGGCACTGGTATTGGCAGGGATCTCCACCTTCATGGTCAGCTTCTCACCTTCCAGTTCCCAGCCTGATGCTATCTCCCCATACAAGCTCTGATGGGTGGCCTTTGCCGAGGTGAGTCCCCCACCCGGGCGGGGATGTATGATGATGTGCTTGTAACCGGGATGGTTCTCATCGATTCCGATTCCTGCCACCACCTGGTACATCCATTTTCCTATGGCTCCGTAGGCATAATGGTTAAAAGAATTCATACCCGGGTCCTGGAAGCTGAAATCGGGTTTCTGACCATCCCACCTTTCCCAGATGGTGGTGGCTCCCATGGTCACCGGGTATAGCCATGACGGGTAACTCTTCCGCTTGAGCAACATATACGCCAGGTCGTTCCTGCCAATATCTGTGAGCGTAAGTGAAATCAAAGGGGTGCCCAGGAAGCCAGTGGTGATATGTCTAAATTGCTCCACATCTTTAGCCAGGAAGGCTGCACTTTTTTCTGCAGTCTCCTCATCCAGCAGATCAAAGGCCAGTGCCAGTGTATAGGCGGTCTGTGTATGAGCTACCAGGCGACCTTTGGGGGTCACAAATTCCTCATTAAATGCTACCCGTACCTTTTCCGATAATTCACTGTAGAAGAGCGCGTCTTTCTCATTACCCAGGATATCTGCTACTTTGGCAACAATGGAGGAGGAGTAAGAGTAGTATGCTGTGGCTATCAGGTCTTTAAGTGTATAAGCTCCCATATAGTCGGACCTGGTGGAAGCGAATGATAACCAATCCCCAAAGTGTGGATCTCCCTCCCAGATCAAATCATCCCCTGCACGCTTCTCCATATAGCCAATCCACTGCTTCATGCTTTCGTATTGATTCTCCAGAACCGAAACATCGCCGTAATCCAGGTACATGGCCCAGGGAATCATGATACCAGCATCAGCCCAACCCGTGGCTCCGCCATGGCCAAGGATGTTAGGAACCACGTGTGGAATACTGCCATCCTCATCCTGATCAGCAGCCAAATCTCTTAACCACTTGGTATAGAAGGTGGCTGCATCAACATTGAAACATGCTGTGGGTGCAAATACTTGGGCATCTCCCGTCCACCCGAGCCGCTCATCCCGCTGGGGACAATCGGTAGGCACATCCAGAAAATTTCCTTTCAGGCCCCATACAATGTTATGCTGTAACTGGTTGATCAATGTATCGGAACACGTGAATGTTCCTGAGGGTTTCATATCTGAATGGATTACCATCCCCTTGATATCATCCGATGAAAGTGTTCCCGGGTACCCCGAAATCATCACATACCTGAATCCCTGAAAGGTAAAATGTGGCTCAAAAGTTTCCTCTCCTCCCCCTTTAAGTATAAAGGTATTGGTGCATTCAGCCGCGCGTAAATTTTCATAATACATATTGCCCTCTTTATCCAGAACCTCCGCATGCTTCAGCGTAAGTACATCGCCACTATTACCACTGGCTTTGATACGGATCCATCCTACCATATTCTGTCCCATATCTACCATCCATTCCTCGCCCACTTTCTGGATGGTAAGGGGGTCCAGTTCATTGATGACTTTCACCGGCGGACCTTCCGGGGCAATCAGAATCTCTTTGGAAATCTCAGCAGTTTTGACCGCTTGCCAGGCTGAATCGTCATAGTCAGGCCCACTCCAACCTGTCAGTTCTTTAGTGGCATCGTACACCTCGCCGTTATAGATATCAGATTTTATAATTGGGCCGGTGGAAGCCTTCCAGGACCCGTCTGTTGAAATGATTTCAGTGGATCCATCGGAATAAGTGACCCTTAGTTGTGCAAGAGCGGCCACCTCTGTTCCCCAGATGTTACCCCCTTCCTGCCAGCCAAGGTTGCCCCTGAACCAACCATCGCCCAGAACAATCCCGATGGCATTCTGCTTCTGTAGCAGCTGTGCTGTAACATCATAAGTCTGGTACTGTAACCTGGTATCATAACTGGTCCATCCAGGGGTAAACTCCTCCTCCCCGATCCGTTTCCCATTGATCTCCACCTGGTATAATCCGTGACAGGTGATATACAACCTGGCATCTTTTATCTCCCTGCTCAATGTAAACACCTTTCTTAAATAGGGTGATGGATTCGATTCTTTGATATTCTCCTCCCAGGCAGGGCTAATCCAATCTGCCTCCCAGGCGGCTTCATCCAGCAGACCCATCTCCCAGAATGCTACTTCGCTCCATTTACTCTTCTTTCCATGATTATCCACTACCCGCACCTGCCAATAAACCCTCTGGGAAGATTTAAGAGCCTGACCCTCATACATGATATGAGTACTCTGCGAGGAAGAAACTTTCTCCGAATCCCATATCTGTTTCTTTCCTTTTGCCAGATCGGCCGGGTCCAGGGCAGCACGGATCTCATAGGACTCCTGCATGGTATTGCTTTGATCCGATTGAATGATCCAGCTAAGTTTAGGTACCGGATTATCTATCCCAATGGGATTCACCTTGTAATCGGCTTTAAGCGAGGTAACCTTTACAGCGGCACTAAGTGTTACAGTGGCGATCAGCAAGAGGTTCAACAGTAGTAAATGGCGTAGTTTCATCGCAAGTTGTTTTAGGCTTGGTTTATATAAATGTTATTCTATTCCTGATCAGATTCAAATACCTGCCTTGCAATTCTCTTACAAAACTCAGCATCCTCCGGATTGTGGTTCATCAAACGGACTGTCTCTCCATAGGCATCCTCAATTCTGTACAAAGTTGGAATAAGCTCAGGCAGTTCTCCGCAAAGGCTTCTAACAAAAACCGATGCACTGAGCATTGTCCCCAACTCATTTGGGTGACTACCATCTGATGTAAAAAGATCTACCGATGGACGTAATTCCAGGGCCAGTTGCCAGGCAGATCCCACAGGTACTCTGATTGCATTGTTTTCGCTTGCAGCCTGCTGGTAGAGCGCATCAATTTCAGCTTGATATTGCGGTACCTTTTCCCGGGCCCAGGTATTAAACAGATAGGTTTGCGCACCGTAACTAGTGTTGTATTCAGCAAACAGTCTGACATATTTCAACAGGCTATCCGGAGTGTGGATGGCCGACATGCTGAAATCCTGGAGGACGACAATATCAAAGTCCCCTTCCGCAATGATCTTTTTAGTTTCAAGCTCCCTTCCTCCTTTCCAGTGCTCCCCCAGGTCAGCTCCTCCAATCACTGATTTCCGTGTGACAAGTAAGGTGGATGTCTCCTCAGATATAAGGGACACAATATGTGCCAGGTTATAGCCCCAGGTATAACTATTGCCAACAAATAGGACTTTCAATTCTTTCTGCTGGGAGAATAGAAAGGCCGAACTTAGAACAAGCCCAAAAATCAATAGTGTTGCTTTTTTCATCTTATTTCTGAATTATAAGTCCCGGGGCTTTATATTCAGCGGCAACATCGTCGATCACCACCACCCAGTCGGGTCCCCCCTGCCCCTCTTTAATCAGATCCTCCCAGTTGGAGAAGCTAAACTCACCGCTGTTTTTAATTGCCCCCTGGAGAAACGCGTGACCATTTTGTGGGTTGTACCACCACACCTTTAGCTTCTCCCCCTTAATCACACTGGTACTGATGCTAAAGCTCCTGTAATAAGGTAAGTAGACCATTACATAGCTGGCATCGTCCGCGCCCATGGTACCATCCCGGGTCACCCGGATGTGATCTGAAGCATGGGATGGATTCTCGCCCTTCAGGATTCCCTGGTCGGGGATGCGGGTCAAAAAAGGCCTGGACTCCATCAAGCTGCGAAGATATCCCAACTGGCCGGCACCCGGACTCTCCAGCGCTTTGTCCCACGATCGGTTGGGCCAGATCCTGCCACTTTCATCCTCCCGGTTTATCTGCCAGATATTGTTGTTCCCATAAGTATGACCAAAGGCCCCGGCAAAAACCGACCAGTAAGCCTGTTTCCTGATCTCATAATCGTCATGCCTTGGATTGGCCGGATTGAACCAGATGCCAATCTCCTCATAGGCCGGTTCTCCATTTACCACAGGTTTGGGAGGATCTAGCATATAGTCATTAAAGATCCAATCGTACACATTGAAGGAAGGCGCCTGGTGCCCGGTCTGTACCATATTAAAATCGAGCCAATCCCGATTATGCAGCCAGGTCGAACTGGTCTGCTGGCCCCGTGGATGGTAGGTAAGCAGGTGGACTCCCGAATCTCCTTCGCTCAGGCCACTGGCCATGGCATCCCAGATATCAATTTGCTGATCCGCGGGCCAGTCCCCGCCCAGCACCCATACCACATTGGATGCCTCTCTATACCTCTCTCCCAGAAACTTCCCATAGGCATGGGCATTCTCCGGATTAAATACGGCCTCCTCATTACGAAGAGGATGAGAGCCGGGCAGTACATACCGGTACCAGGTGGGCAACAGGGCCAGGACCAGTCCAAACTCCTCTGCCTTTTTTACAGCATAATCCACCATCTCAAAATAGCCCTCATTGGGCCGTTTGGGATCAAAATCATCAAAGGGAAGATTGCCCTCCATATTGGGGAAGGCCAATCCATTTATCTCTCCAACAATTACTGTCTGGATCACTGTGAATCCCTTCCCGGACCGGTTTCTCATATAGTGCTCCATCTCCTCACGATCGAGCCTGTGAAGCATTTCCCAGCCTGTATCGCCCAGCCAGAAGAAGGGTTCTCCCTCTCCGGTGACCAGGAAGCGCTGGTTGTCTGAGATCTTTAAGAGCTGAGCACTCAGGTTTGTCTGAAGCAATAAGACTGCCAATGCGAGAACAAGTACTTTACGGCTTTGTCCCATAAATAATTGCATTTCCCACATCGATCCTGTATCCCTTTTCAGGATTTTTCCAGATGAGCTTTACCGTATGATCGCCGTCTTCCAGGTTATACTTCCAGGTCAATTCATGCCTTCTTCCCTGGTATCCGGTGGGGAGTACGGCCTCTTCATGCAATTCACCATCCACATATACCTCAATCACAAGGTTCATATCGTCGCTTACTCCCTGTAATTTTCTGGCACCACCATTAAGTGCAAATCCCTTGCCTGTAAAGTCAAAACTGTATTCAAGGAGGCCTCCTGCCACCAAAGAAAATCCCGACCCGGGGGCACGGATATTCTCTGTGGGGTAATGGCCTTCAAAAGCCTTTTCGAACTTAACCGGTACAGGTGCATCAACCTTGATGGTGAGGCCATCTTCTGTTTCCTCTCCCCCGTTTCGCTTAACCATCTCGATGGCATGCCTGTAACCCATGTCATAGGTATCATTAAGGGAAATAGTGGTGTATTTGAAATCCATGTCTTCCACCTTGTCCAGCCCCTGCTTCCAATACTCAGGAATGGCATCGTATCCCAGGATGGTCGCCAGGATCCCACCGGAACTGGCCGGGTTGCAGTCCGAATCCTGACCACACCTGGTGCTGATATCCACGGTCTTTCCGAAATCGCCTTCCCCGTACAACAAGCCGATCACGATATAAGCGGCATTGATTTTTGCATCAATATTAAAGGGTACAAATACCCCGTCGGGACAACCAATGTCGGACGACCATTTTCTTTCAGCCTCGAACCAGGTCTGCTTCCA
>DAOWFP010000206.1 GCA_030637895.1 Bacteroidota bacterium
CCTTTGCAGAACGAATCCCATCCATTCCTCTGAGCTGTTCAAAATCCACATTCTCAAGTGTTTTGCCTGTGTGGAGCTCATAGGCGGTCCTGGTGGCTGCTTCGATCACGCCACCTGTGGCACCAAAGATCACAGCTGCACCGGAAGACTCACCCATTGGAGCATCAAATTCGCCCTCCTCCAGCTTATTCAGGTCCATATTGGCTTGCTTGATCAGGTGCGCCAATTCTCGGGTAGAGATGCTGTAATCCACATCGGGATTCCCGTCCACAGAAAACTCCTCTCGCTGACACTCGTATTTCTTGGCCAGACAGGGCATGACGGAGATCACAACCAGATCCTTTCGTTTCACTTCGATCTTATCGGCAAAATAGGTCTTGGCTATGGCGCCAAACATCTGTTGGGGGGAGCGGGCCGTTGAAGGCACCTCTTTCAAATCAGGATAGTTATACTCAAAGAAGTTCACCCATCCCGGACAGCAGGAGGTAAGTATGGGAAGCTTCACGCTCTCATCTCCTTCCAGGTGCCTTTTCAAACGTCCCAGCAGCTCGGTTCCCTCCTCCATGATGGTGAGGTCGGCGGCAAAATCTGTATCAAACACATAATCAAATCCAAGCTGCTTCAGGGCAGTAACCATTTGACCGGTGACCCGTGTACCGGGCTCCATACCAAATTCTTCTCCCAACGCAGCCCTGACAGCCGGAGCAGTCTGAACCACTACTGTCTTAGTGGGATCATTAAGGGCTGCAATCACTTTGCCGGTATGATCCACTTCGGTCAGTGCACCTGTGGGACAAACTGCCACACACTGACCACAGTAGGTACAGGGAGAATGCTCCAGGTTCATCTCAAAGGCAGGAGCCACCACTGCTTCAAATCCGCGATTAACTGCATGCAGTGCACCTACTGTCTGGAAGTCATTACACATGGTCTCACACCTGCGACACATGATGCATTTGTCCAGGTCCCTGATAATGGACGGTGAGGTATCCAGCCTGTAGGTGGACATCTCTGCATATTCCTGACCGGGGATTTCCCTGATTCCTAGTAAGACGGCCATGTCCTGCAAGTCACAGTTTCCCGCTTTGGCACAGGAGAGACAATCCTTGGGATGGTCCGAAAGGATCAGCTCCATCACAGTTCTGCGGGCATTAATCACCCGCATGCTATTGGTCCTTACGACCATGCCCTCTGCCACGTCGGTGGAGCATGATGGGGCCAGATTTCTTCTGCCCTCAACCTCTACGGAGCAAATTCTGCAACCCCCTGGTTTGTTCTCAATATTCAGATCTTTCAGATCCATGTAACAGAGGATCGGTATATCAATATCCAGCTGTTTGGCGGCTTTGTAGATGGTGGTTCCTGTGGGTACCTCCACCTTATTTCCATCTATTGTAAGTTTAACAAGACTCATCTCTCTAGCTTATTTTAAGATCACTGCATCGAATTTACATTTCTCCATACACGCTCCGCATTTGATGCATGTATCCGGATTGATCAGGTGTGGTTCCTTTCGTTCCCCCGATATACATCCTACCGGACAGGCCCTTGCACAGGCTGTACAACCAATACAATTTTCCTCCACGATAAAATACTCCAGCAGGTCGGTACATACTCCGGAGGTACATTTCTTATCCACCACATGGCTCTGGTATTCCTCCGGGAAATTCTCCATGGTGGAGAGTACCGGGTTGGGTGAGCTCTGACCAAGGCCACAGAGGGAGGTATCCTTAATTACCTCACCCAAGTTCCTTAAACGAACCAGATCACTCTCCTCGCCCTTGCCTTCGCAAATTCTCTGAAGCAACTCATGCAAGCGTTTATTTCCAATTCTGCACGGGGCACACTTTCCACATGACTCCTCCACAGTAAAGTCGAGATAGAAACGGGCAATGGAGACCATGCAATCGTCCTCGTCCATGACGATCATCCCCCCCGAACCCATCATGGATCCGTTGGCCACCAGGTTCTCATAATCGATGGGCGTATCCAGGTGTTTCTCGGTCAGACATCCTCCGGATGGCCCGCCCGTCTGCGCTGCTTTAAATTTCTTGCCGTTTACAATTCCCCCGCCAATTTCAAAGATGACCTCACGAAGGGTGGTTCCCATGGGAACTTCGATCAGTCCCACGTTATTAATTTTACCAGCCAGGGCAAATACTTTGGTCCCCTTGGAGCTCTCTGTCCCAATGCTGCTGAACCAATCGGCTCCTTTCAAAATGATCACCGGCACATTGGCCAGGGTTTCCACATTGTTTACATTGGTTGGTTTCCCCATATAACCACTTTCGGCCGGGAATGGAGGTTTTAGTGTTGGTTCTCCCCTGTCACCCTCCATGGAGTGGATTAGGGCGGTTTCTTCCCCGCATACGAAAGCCCCTGCTCCATACTTTAAGTCAATATCAAAATTGAATCCGGAGCCCAGGATATCCTTTCCAAGCAAACCATACTCCCTGGCCTGCGCAATAGCTATTTTAAGACGGGCAATTGCCAGAGGGTATTCTGCCCTGATGTAGATGTAACCCATATCAGCACCGATACAATGACCCACAATGGCCATGGCTTCAAGCACCGAATGTGGATCACCTTCCAGAATGGAGCGGTCCATAAATGCGCCGGGATCACCCTCGTCTGCATTACATACCACATATTTCTGATCGGCCTCATTCTTCCGGGCAAAATCCCATTTTAATCCAGCCGGAAATCCTGCTCCGCCACGGCCTCTTAGCCCTGAAGCTTTCATTAGCTCAATGGTTTCTTCCGGAGACTGATTGGTAAGCACCTCACCAAGGGCACTGTACCCATCCCTGGCAATATACTCATCGATAATTTCAGGATCGATGACACCGCAATTTCGTAGCGCAATCCTCAACTGCTTCTTATTGAAATCTGTATAGAGCAAACGCTCAACTCTCCTACCCTTGATCACATGTTCCTCCACAATATCTTCCGCATCTTCAGGTTTAACCTGGATATAAAAGGTATTGTCGGGCATCACTTTTACGATGGGACCCTTTTCACAGAATCCAAAACATCCAGTCATAATCACCTGGACCGTATCCTCCAGACCCTGTTTGGAAAGCTCCTTTTTTAGTTTCTCTTTGAGCTGATCACTCTCCTGGGATTTACATCCGGTACCGCCGCAAACAAGCAAATGCATGCTGTATTTTGACATCTTATTCCTCCTTTTAATCTACTGTTTCATAGTTCACCGGGATGATCCCATCCACCAGCTCACCACCTTTAATATACTTCTCAATGATTTCGTCGGCTTTCTCCTTGCTGACTCCACCAAATACCACGGGCTCACTACCCGGTAGTTTCACCTCGATGGTAGGTTCGGCGTAGCAGTAGCCCATGCACCCGACCTTGGTAACAATGGCATCCACACCGCGTTTCTCCAGTGCCTCGGTCATAAACTCCATGGTTTCCTTGGCGCCTGAGGCGATGCCACATGTAGCCATTGCCACCTTCACCTGAACCAGGTCTTCGGCAACTTCACCCTTCTCCCGGGCTTGTAATCCAGTTAGTTGCTCATCGCGGATCCTAAGCAGATCTGCCAGCGATTTAATCTTTTTCATAATACTGTTATTCTATTCACACATATAGATAAAAAAACACGGACTTGTGTGATACAAAGATACATTAAATCATTTTACCGTCCAGTTATAATAATTCTAAATAAATTCGGGAGATTCATTAACTTGGAACATGGCTGAAAAAAAACGATGCGATTGGTCCGGATCGGATCCAATCTTTGTGGAATACCACGACCACGAATGGGGAGTTCCCGTGCGGGATGACCGCAAGCAATTTGAGTTCCTGGTTCTTGAATCGGCCCAGGCAGGATTGAGCTGGCTTACCATCCTGAAAAGGCGAGAAGGGTACAGACGTCTCTATGAGGGATTCGATCCTGAGAAGGTAGTACGATTTGATGAATCACGTATCCAAACCATGCTCAAGGATACAGGAATTATAAGGAACAGAAAGAAAATTGAATCATCCATCAACAATGCGCGGCGCTTCCTGGAGGTTCGCGAGCAATATGGGAGCTTTAGCAACTACTTCTGGGGATTCACTGGTGGGAAGCAGGTGGTCAATCATTTCACAAGCATGAATGAGATACCAGCTACTACACCCCTTTCAGATACAATTACGAAAGATATGAAACAAAGGGGATTTCAATTCCTGGGTTCGACGATCCTTTATGCTCACATGCAGGCCACTGGCCTTGTAAATGATCACATGGTGGAATGTTTCAGGCATAAGGAGTGCATGGAGCACTAAATACAAGCTTCTATACCTTCGCTTTGTATCCCCGATTTGTATTTTTCAATAAAATGTGATATTTTTATGATATCATTTTAATATCACTTAACTTAACTGCCATGAAAAGACAGGAAGGAACATACAGGGCTATGTCAGGGTATCTCATGCTTTTTATACTTCTGATAATTATTCTTGCAACAGTATTCAGTTTTATGAATGGATTAATATGGCTGGCGATCCCCCTATGCCTGGCAGCATTCCTGATATCTCTGGGATTTACTGTTGTCAATCCTAATGAATCGTCCGTTTTGATTCTGTTTGGTGCTTATAAGGGAACCATTAAGACAAATGGCTTATTCTGGGTCAATCCCTTCTTTGTGCGGAAAAAAATATCTTTAAGAGCACGGAATTTCGATAGTGAGACCATCAAAGTGAATGACAAAATCGGGAATCCCATAAAGATAGGCTGTGTACTGGTCTGGAAAGTGGAGGATACCTACAAAGCCGCTTTTGAAGTAGATGACTATGTTCATTTTGTATACGTACAGAGTGAAACCGCTCTGCGGAAACTGGCTGGAATTTACCCTTATGACAATTTTGAGGATCATGATGCCCAGATTACCCTCAGGGGTGGCGGTGACGAAGTCAATCATGAGCTTGAGGAGGAGGTCCGGGAACGCCTGGAAATGGCAGGAGTCAAGGTAATTGAGGCAAGAATAAACTTTATTGCCTATGCAGAGGAGATCGCAGGAGCCATGTTAAGAAGACAACAGGCTACTGCAGTTGTGGCAGCCAGGTTCAAGATTGTTGAAGGGGCTGTTTCCATGGTTCAAATGGCACTGCAACAACTGATGGAAAAAGAGATCGTGGAGCTTGATGATGATAAAAAAGCTGCCATGGTGAGTAATTTAATGGTTGTACTTTGTGGCGATAAGGATCCAAGTCCGGTAGTAAACACAGGAACATTGCATCAGTAAAATGAGTAAAAAGAAAGCTTTTGTCCTCAGGATAGATCCAGTAAAAATGGAAGCGCTGGAAAAGTGGGCAGCGGACGAATTTCGAAGTACTAATGGTCAGATTGAGTGGATCCTGGATCAGGCATTACGGAAAAGCGGACGTTGGAAATCTGGCAAACCTACTTAAAGAGGTCCTCATCCCTGATCAGCATCAGAATGGCTGAATGTGGAATGATCACATATTTTTCATTGTTGAACTCGATCTCATAGCCGCTCTTTTGCAGATAGATCGCCTCATCTCCCTCCTTGGGTTGCAGGGGAACATATTTCACATCATCGCCCCTGTCCTTCCAGGGTTCATCTGTATCCTGGATGGCCGGAATGGGGTAACCCGGCCCTACCTTTAATACATAGCCACTGTGTATCCTCTCCTTTTCCTGCACTCCGGGGGGAAGATAGAGTCCAGATTTGGTACGATCCAGCTGGTTCTTGGGCTTGATCAATACCCTGTCCCCCACCACAATGAACTTACTTAAATCCTTCTCGTCGATTTGCAATGTCATCTTTTACCGCATTTTCCTTAAAAGTCAAGGTTCTCCCTGAGCACCTGCATTCCACTGCGGCTCACAGGAACCTTATTTCCATCCTTGAGGATCAGTATGAAGTTACTCTTTTCATAGGGTTCGATCCGTTCAATACAGGTAATATTGGCAATATAGGAGCGATGCACCCTTACAAACTGCTGATTATCCAGGTGCTGTTCAAAATACTTCATGGTTTGCTGCTTCAAATATTTACCCTCATTGGTATAAATCATCACATAGTCATCCTGCGCCTCAAGGAAATTGATATCGTCGGTTGAGATCACATGAATCTTACCTGACTTCTTAATGACCACCCTGTGCAATTTCTCGTCGCTCTCAGCAAAGTGCTGACGAATCTTCTCAATACTGCTCTCCTCCTTTGCGCCTCCTTCTTTGGCCTCAAGGCGTGTGTTGAGCTTTGAAACTGCCTCTTTGAAGCGCTCCCTGGAAAAGGGCTTTAACAAATAGTCCACTGCATTCCTCTCAAAGGCATTGATGGCAAACTGATCATATGCTGTGGTAAAGATCACCTCAGGCTGGTGGTCTAGAACCTCCAGCAACTCAAATCCGGTTAGTTTGGGCATCTGAACATCCAGGAAGATGGCATCAGGCTTTAATTCATTTATGGTCTTTAGTCCATCGTAGCCATTGTCGCATTCACCAATGATTTCCAGGTTCGAAAACTCCTCAATGTAAGTCCGCAGCAGATCCCTGGCCGGACGTTCATCTTCAACAATGATAATCTTTGTAGTATTCATCTTTATATAAATATACGTGGAAATAATATGGTAACAGTAAAAATTCCGTCTTTACCGGTCCACTGCACACTACCATTTTCTTTATAAGCCAATGCAATCCGTTGCCGAACATTCTGAAGCCCAACTCCTGTTCCCTTCCTGGAAGGAACTGCAGGATCGTAATCATTGCTTATCACTGCTTTCATGTGCTCCTGCTCGCGCATACATGAAAATTTGACGCTTATTGGATCCACACTCTCATACACACTGTGCCGGATCGCATTTTCGAACAGGGGTTGAAAAATCATGGTTGGAACCGGGAATTCTTCACACTCGCCACTTATTTTAAACTCATAAAGCAATTTCTCCCCAAACCGGACTTTCTCAATGGCCAGATAGTCCTTCATTCTGCCCAGCTCCTCTCTCAGTGGCACGTACTCGTTTTCCCTGTGCTTTAGAGAATATCTAAGAAAATCTGATAGTCTGATAATCATCTCCCTGGCCTCATTCGGATTTGTCATGGTCAGCGAGGCAATGGAATTCAGGGAATTAAAAAGGAAATGGGGATTGATCTGTGATTTAAGCATATTCAGTTCCGCATCCCGTACCAGTCCCTTCAGTCTCTCCTCCTGCTGGGATCTTTCCTGCAGCTTCTGGCTGTTGGATACCAGGTAGTAGATCAACACCAGCACCAGGTATATCAATCCGCCCAGCATTGCCCTCCAGGTTACAGTCTGGTTGAGAAACTCGATATAGTCCGCCTGCGTGCTAAAGAATGCATTCAGCACCCCTATGCTTAACAGTACCCAGCTCCCCATAACCACAATTCCTGCCACCACATGGGCCAAAATAGAATAGAGGGGGGATTCCCTTTGAAATGGAATGTACCGGGTTGGATACCAGGCCAGCAGACCCATGAAACCAAATAGAAGGCTGGAAAGTAAGGCATCGCTTACTACAATCGACACAGGAAAGCTAAAGACAAAGAAGTAGATCACACCCTGGGTGGCTGCAACCATCAGCCAGACCAGGGAATAGATCAGTATGGATCTCCTGTTTCCGGTAATGGGATGACTCATGCTTAGTGGTAGTTTACAATCTCACCGCCACCAAAAATATTCACCCCTGTAATGTGCAGACTTCTGTCGGTATCAGAAACTACAATGGATTTGACCCGCTTATCGGAGAAACCGCCAAAAACCGAGGTTACTTCCATCTTGATATTCCAGCTTTCAGGTACAATTAGTTTTGTACCTCCAAAGATCAGGACAACCTCCAGATGGTTCTTTCCCGGTGCCAGTTTTCCGCGGGTAAAATCAATCTTTGAACCACCAAAAATATGTGTGATTTTACCTCCCTTAAACTGCTGAGAATTAATAATGCGGTCTCCGCCGCCGAAGACGGTCACATCATCCAGCCAGTCCTCACTGGATGTTTTCCTTTTATGCCCTCCAAAGTAGGTTCCTCCACTTCCGTGTCTGCGACCACCGAAAATAACCACTACCCCAAGCAGGATCAGCATGGCCGGCCAGAAAAGGGAGCGCCAGTAGTCGGGAACATGAATAATTCTCGGAAAGAGGAAAAAAGAACCTACGGCAATCAGAATGATCCCCGTACTCTTATTCTCCTTACTGGAAAGCATAACCAATCCAATCAATACCAACAGGGCCTGCCATGTAAACAGAAAATCCCTGAGCCGCCAGGGGATAATATCCGCCAGGTCAGCAATAAGGAACAGCCCAAGGAACATCAATACGATTCCCAGGAGCAGATGCGCTCTTCCCGATCTTTTAAACTGACCAATTGGCCCGTCACCCTGTGAGTCCCCCTCACCCTGTTTCTTGTTTTCCCAATCTGTATACTTTTCCATAGTCTTATAGCTTATAGGATCAAATGTAATATGGAAGGATGTGTTCCGGAAATAAAAATCGGCAAAAAGACTCAATTTACCGGTGAATGGATTGAAACCTCTCTGAAAGATCTAAAAACGGTTCAACCACCGGTACCGTCTGGCATTATCTCCAAATTTGGCAATGAAGGTAAATTCGTGGGTGCCATAGCTGTATTTCATAATGCTGTTTAGCCCTATATCATAAGCATATCCGAAGATAAACTTATCATAGCTTACACCAACCAGTATAATGATGGTTTGTCCGGTCCTGTAAGTCAGCCCAGCCCAGTAGGACTGTTGAAAATAAAACTTCCCACTGACATCGGCCTGAAACTTCCCACTCTCAGCATATTTCAATAATGTAGATGGTGAAAAAATGAGATCCCGGTTCAACTCGAAATCATAACCCCCAATAAGATAGTAGTTACGTTCCATGAGATAGCGGTCATACCCGGAATCCCCTATCTTCAGTGTTGATTCAAACAACTGATCCACCGAAATGCCCGCCCAATAGTTCTTGGCCGTATAATAAACCCCGAAATCGGCATCCGGGATAAAAACAGCTTTATGGGTTCCAAGCCAAAGCTCATCTCCAGGATCGAGCAGGTGAATCAGATCATCATCGAGTCGGAACTGATATGCTACCAATGAAAGACCAAAAGACAGTTGGGAATGCCGAAAATTAAGATGATAGGCATAGGTCCCTTTTATTCCGATTCGCGATACAGCTCCGTTTCGGTCATTGAAGACGTAGCCTCCCAGGCCAACCTTCCCTCCGCTCGACCCACTTGATTTTCTTTTCCTGACAGAAGCTCCTCTAGAAATATGACTTTTTTTCATGACCCTGGTTTGAAAGCTCAGGGCATAGGTGCCAGGGGCATTCTTCAGACCAATCCACTGTTCACGCGCGGTCAGATTAATTGCTGTATACCCTTCTGATCCCGCTACAGCAGGATTTAACAGAAAGCCGTTCAGCATATACTGACTGTAAAGAGGTACCTGTTGTGAGCTGGCCTCCATCAGGAAACCAGTTAGGAAAATAACGATATATAGTAATTTCTTCAAAATCTCTCTATCCTACCGGATTACTGTAATAATTCCTGTAACATGATCATCCTCGATTTCATTATTCAGCTCGATCACAAAATGATATGAATCCATAGGCATCTCCTCCCCTTTCATATTCCTGCCATCCCAAGGATTTGAATATCCAGGTTCTGATTTCCAGACTAATGTTCCCCAGCGGTCAAATATTTCCACCACTGCCTGGGAGAACGATGCTAATTTATCGATTACCCAGTAATCATTCAAGCCATTGCCATCACTTGGAGTAATCGCTGTCGGAATATCTCTGAAATAGAATTCCACTGAGCAATTATTTACCATAACCGTGTCACTGCCAAAACATCCATATATATTCTCCACATCCACTCGTATCTCCTCTTGACCGCCCATGTATACTGTAATATACTGGCTGATTTCCCCTGTGGACCACTCATAAGAAATTCCATCAGTCCCTGCGTCCAATTCCACTCCCTCATCACCACAAACAACAGTGTCTGGTCCAAGATCAACTTCTGGAACTTCGTATACAGACAGATATATACTGTCTCTTGCCGGACAGCCTGCTGCATCAGTTACTTCCAGAGTTATCCAGCCTTCCAGGTCCGTAATATAAGATGAACCTGTAGATCCATCATTCCACAGGTATGAATCATATTCATCATCAGGAGTGATCTCAAAAATATCTCCCTCGCAAATATACGTATCACTTCCGAGAACAAGCTCGGGAGCATTAACCTGTACCACACCACTTTTCAATTCTCCTGCACATCCAAATTCTGATGTCTCCTGTACAGTAATTGTATAGGATCCCGGCTCCATGGGCCAATCAACAATAATGGTATCCCCATAGTTGCGGGTAATGGTCCCTCCCTCTACAGTCCACTCAAACGTAGAAGGCTCCCATCCCGTAACGAAGTAGGCAATTCCCGTATCACCGGCACATACCGTCCACTGACGGTCTTGTGCACCAGCAACCAGGCCCCACAACATCAGGATT
Organism: Bacteroidota bacterium; assembly: GCA_030637895.1. GTDB lineage: Bacteria > Bacteroidota > Bacteroidia > Bacteroidales. The sequence continues at coordinate 10,500 of DAOWFP010000206.1, forward strand.
AAACCCGATAACAATATGTGTTTACCAATTCGCATTTATCTAATTCACAATTCCAAAAAGTATTCAATCCTTATTCA
>DAOWFP010000005.1 GCA_030637895.1 Bacteroidota bacterium
AAGCGGAAGATGAAAGAGCTGGAATCTGAGGCATGGGAAGATTTTCTGGATATGACCGTAAGCCAGGCGCTTAACTGGGCATCCCATAACATAATGCCAGAGGAAACCCCTTCGGAAATTTCAGCCTGTGAGCCCTACTTTATCAGCTCACATTCGGGCGCATCCGGGGCATGGGTCAGTGGTCCGGAGGACCTGGCTCCAGGCGAACATTCCTGGGGCTACGATAACATGACCACGGTACAGGGACTATTTGCTGCCGGCGATGCATCGGGAGCTTCTTCCCATAAATTCTCATCCGGTTCCTTTACAGAAGGAAGGATCTCAGGTAAGGCGGCCATTGCATTCTGTGTGGACCATCCCGATGGAGTGGAGATCAGTGAAGAGCAGATTGCGGAACTAAAGGAGAAGGTTTTACAGCCACTGAAGGTTTTTGAGGAACATCATGCATATGCCAATGATGAAGATGTAAATCCACATTTTGTGAAACCGAGAATGTTTATGTTCCGCCTTCAGAAGATAATGGATGAGTATGCTGGTGGTGCCTCTGTGGGGTTTAAAACATCAGAACCCCTGCTTAGCAAAGGATTAGAGTATCTGGAGTATATGAAGGAGGATTCTGAAAAACTGGCTGCATCAGATCTGAATGAATTAATGAGGTGCTGGGAGAATGTGCACAGGATGTGGCAGGCCGAATCTCATATCAGAACCGTTCTTTTCAGAGAGGAAACCCGCTGGCCGGGATACTATTTTCGTACCGACCACCCTACCATGAAGGAGGATTGGGAAGTATTTGCCAATTGCAGATGGGATCCTGAAACAGGTGAGTGGGAGATGATCAAACGCGAAATACTATAAGTGAGACAGATACATTGAACCTGCCAATTTTAATCATAGGGGGAGGCATCAGCGGAATCACCTCTGCTGTGGAGCTGGCCGAGGCCGGGCAAGAGGTGGTGCTCATTGAAAAGGAAAATTACCTGGGTGGTAATGTTTCACACTTTAATAATTACTTTCCTAAACTTTGCCCACCTTCCTGCGGGCTGGAGATCAACTATCAGCGAATCCGTTCTAATCCCCGGATCAGTTATTATACAGGAGCCAGTCTAAAGAACATCTGCGGAACGGACGGCGATTTCATGGTAAACATCCAATTGAAACCCAGGCTAATCAATAACTCTTGCACCTCCTGTGGTAAATGTGCGGAAGTATGTCCGGAGGAGCGGCCAGCAAAACTTGGCAGAACAGCTGGGGAGAAGGCAGCCTTTATAAACAATGGACTGGCCTTTCCAATGAAGTATTGTATCGATCCTGAGGTATGTAAACGGGAGGCATGCGCCAGGTGCCTGGAGGTATGTGACTACAATGCCATCCAGTTGGATGCATCACCAGCGGAGGTGGGGATTCAGGCCGGCAAGATCATAGTGGCCACCGGATGGAACCTTTATAACGCTACACTTATTGAGAATTACCGCTATAGTGAGGAAAGTGATGTAGTAACAAACGTGGAATTTGAACGGATGCTGGCAGCCTGTACCAGGGAAAAAATAAAACTTACAAGGCCATCGGATGGTCTTACACCCCGACGCATCGCTTTTGTTCAGTGTGCGGGATCGAGAGATATCAACCATCTTCCATACTGTTCAGCGGTCTGCTGCTCAGCTTCGCTGAAACATGCCCTGACCCTGGAAGCGGAATATCCTGAGATAGATGCCGAGATCTTCTACATTGATATGAGACTTTCCGGAAGGAATGAAAAACTGTTGAAGCAGGCTGAGGAGAAGGAGCGGATTACCCTTACCAAGGGGAAGGTGGGACGCATCTTGCCAGGGGATGAGGAGAAAGGACTTGTGCTGGAAGTGGAGGATATTTCCAGCGGATGCAAACGAAAGGATACCTACGATATGGTAGTGTTGGCCATGGGATTGACACCCACTCCTGTTGCAGCCGGGCTTAAGGTGAATGAATACGGATTTTATCTTCCCGATCAGCCTTCAGGTATGATTCCCACAGCCAGCTGCAAGCGCCCCATGGATGTTTCATCGTCGGTGAAAGATGCAACAGCTTCGGCACTAAAGGCAATGCAGAGATGATGGAGGCTGGAGAAATACATATGGCTCTTGCAGTGTGTTCCGGGTGTGACATAGGTCAGGCCATTGATATTGATAAACTGACTGATGCCGCCAGTGAGGCTAAAGAGGGTCTTAGCTGTATAAAGCATAATACACTCTGTTCAGAAGCAGGATTGGCAGAGCTGAAACGTCTGGTCCTGGAGAAGGGAGTGGACCGCCTGGCTGTTGCAGCTTGCTCGCCCAGGGTCATGAGCAGGGAATTTGAGATGGATGGGGTACAGGTGGAGCGCATCAACCTGCGGGAGCAGGTGGCCTGGGTAATGGAACCGGGCCAGGAGGACACGCAGATGTGTGCGGAGGATCAGACACGGATGGTACTGGCAAAACTGGATACCATCAAAGACGGAACTCCATATATTCCCGATCAGCTCTCATCAGATATTCTTGTGGTGGGTGGTGGTATCGCGGGACTTAGCTCGGCGCTGGGGGGTGCCAGGGCTGGATACCGGGTGCACCTTGTGGAGCGATCGGCCCGATTGGGTGGATATGCAGGGAGAATCTATAAGATGTTGCCGGATAGTGAAAACGCTGCCACACTGAAAGAACCCGATTTACATGATACGGTAAAAGAGCTGGAAGAACACCCCGGGGTGGAGGTTTATCTGGAGACGAGTATTAAATCTATCTCTGGTGAACCGGGAAATTTCATTGTATCCCTGGAAAACAGCAGGGTATCTGAGCTTCAGGTGGGAGCAGTAGTAAGCGCCACAGGATGGAAACCCTATAATACAGAGAAGCTGGCGCCGCTGGGATATGGTTCTGAAAGGGTAAAGACCCTGGAGGAGTTTGAACAGTTTGTACAAAAGGAGCAGATTCCCGATCGCATACTCTTCATATTATGCGCCGGCTCGAGAGATGAGAATCATCTTGCATACTGCTCTTCCTACTGTTGCAGTGCAGCATTGAAGCAGGCCCTCTATGTCAGGGAGCTCAATCCCCATGCCGAGGTCTATATCATCTACAGGGATATACGCACTACCGGATTCCAGGAAGAGTTCTACAAGATGGTTCAGGCAGACGATGCCATTTTGATGACCAAAGGTGTCATTGAGTCTGTTTCTGATCAGGGAGATGCAGTGAAGGTTATAGTAAGCGAATCACTGCTGGATGACCGGGTGTGCATCAATGCTGATCTGGTGGTGCTGGCCACAGGTATGGTACCCAATACCACCAGCGATTTGCAGTTGCAGTACAGACTTGGAAAGGGATTACCCGAAATAGAGTATGATTTTTCGGATTCTCATTTTATCTGTTTTCCCTATGAAACCAGGCGTACCGGGATCTTTGCTGCAGGTACGGTCAGGGCCCCCATGGATATGGAATTGAGCAGGGAAGATGGTGCAGGAGCCATGATGAAGGCGATCCAGTGTATCGAGTCTGTAAAGCGTGGAGAAGCAGTGCATCCCAGGGCAGGGGATATAAGCTGGCCAGAGCTCTATATGGAGCGCTGTACCGATTGCAAACGATGCACGGAGGAATGTCCCTTCGGTAGTTACGACGAGACTGAAAAAGGTACTCCGCTACCCAATCCGGCACGCTGCCGCAGGTGTGGAATCTGTATAGGTTCCTGTCCTGAACGTGTGATTGGTTTTGCCGATTTTAATATCAACAGTGTTTCGGCAATGATCAAAGCAGTGCATGTACCTGATGAGTTTGAGGAGAAACCGAGAATCCTCGTATTTGTCTGTGAAAATGATGCTTACCCGGCGCTGGATACTGCAGGTATAAACCGCCTGCAATACAGTCCGTTCGTCAGGATTATCCCTGTGCGCTGCCTGGGATCCATCAACAAGGTGTGGATCTCCGATGCACTGTCACATGGCTACGACGGAATTCTTCAGATCGGCTGCAAGCCTGGCGATGATTACCAGTGTCATTTTATCCATGGCAGTGAACTTACCGAACAAAGGGGGGTGAACCTGAAGGAGACCCTGGAGACCATGATGCTCGAACCGGAGCGGATTCAGACACGATTTGTGGAGATCACAGAACATCGAGAGATACAGGAGATCATTAACGAATATGTGGAGGAGATGGAGCTCATTGGCCCCAATCCCTTTAAAAGTATGTAAGGGAAATGTTAGAATGTTAGAATGAGTACGATTAATCCGGACCTAGGATTTAAGAGGAAGTTGACTCGCTTGAGCGGATCACAGCTGAACCAGTGTATGCAGTGCGGGAACTGTTCTGCAGTATGTTCGCTGGCTCCCACTGAAAGGCCCTTCCCCCGCAAGGAAATGATCTGGTCGGGCTGGGGATTGAAAGATAAGCTGATGGGGAACGTGGATATCTGGCTCTGTCACCAGTGCGGAGACTGCAGCACTTACTGTCCCCGCGATGTGAAACCAGCCGATGTGATTTCGGCCATCCGCCAAACTTCGTACCAGCACTATGCGCGTCCCCTCTTCCTGGGAAAGCTGGTAAGCAATCCGGTCTGGCTGCCCCTGGCCATTGCTATTCCTGTGGTGGTGATTATTGCCATTCTCTTTCTGGCTGGAACCTTTAAAATTCCCCCGGGACCGGTTGATTATTCAGCCTTTTTTCCCCATGGCCTCCTCAACGGAACTTTTTCAGCCATAACCCTCTTCTTCTACCTGCTGGCCTCTTTTGGTATAGGCAGGTTCTGGAAGGATATGAAAATACAGACACCGCCCGGCGAGGCAGGTAGAAAGAGACTCCCGGTATTCAGGGTACTGAGAGAGATCCTCTCACATTCAAATTTTTCAGGCTGTGGCTCAAGGACCCCGGGAAAGGTGGCTCATCTCCTGCTCTTTTTTGGATTTACCCTCCTGATCATGGTTACCCTCTACGCCATCTGGGCTACTGTAACACATCACTACCCGCTTCCCATCACAAATCCATTTAAGATCCTTGGAAATCTGGCTTCGGTGATGATCTTTAGCGGACTGGGGATCATGACCTGGCAAAGGCTGTTCAACAAAAGTGTTTTTGGAAAGAGTGCTTATACGGACTGGCTTATACTTGCGGCGATCGCTTTACTGACCCTATCAGGGACCCTGGTCCAGCTGGCACGGTTTGGGGATTGGTCTATTGCATACCACCTTTACTTTTTCCACCTGGTGGCTGTCTGGTTTGTGATTATGTACATGCCCTTTACAAAGCTGGGACATATTTTCTATCGCACCACGGCACTGCTATATGCCCGTTCCATAGGAAGAAAATAGTTAAGAGAAACTATCCAGAACATTTCGAACCGATCCATGTAAGAGCAGGAGCCTTCTGGATTCCTCCAAAGCAAGACCCAGTTCCTCGCTGATCATTCTTGAACCCCGCTCAACCAGCTTGGCATTGGTCAGCTGCATATCCACCATCTTGTTTCCTTTAACTCGTCCCAACTTAATCATGGTGGAGGTGGTGATCATATTGAGGATCAGTTTCTGAGAGGTACCCGATTTCATACGGGTGCTTCCAGTTACAAATTCCGGTCCCACCAATGCCTCCAGGGGAATGTCCACAGCATCGGCAAGCTTGCTGTTGGGATTATTGGTGATACAGGCCGTCAGGATCCCATGCTTCTTTGCATCTTGAACGGCCCCAATCACATAAGGCGTTCTTCCTGAGGCTGCGATCCCTACTACCACATCGTTTTTTCCTGGCTTGAATTTGGCCAGGTCACGCCAGGCACCATGAATATCATCCTCGGCCGATTCCACCGCTTTCCGGATCGCTTTGTCACCACCGGCTATAATCCCGATCACTATATCAAAGGGAACTCCGAAGGTGGGTGGGATTTCAGAAGCATCCACAATACCCAGCCTGCCACTTGTGCCTGCTCCCACATAAAAGAGACGGCCCCCTTTCGTAAGCCTTGGAATTATGCCATCAACCAGTTTTTCGATTTCCGGGATAATGGTATGGACAGCCTTATGCACGGTAGAGTCCTCCTGGTTGATATTTTGCAATAACTCCTTTACGCTCATCTGGTCCAGGTTGTCGTAACGGGATGTGGATTCGGTTATGGAAACGGAACCATGCGCATCCGATGTATGAACCTTCTGATGGTATCTGACCAATCCTTCGATGGGTGAGGGGACAATCAGATTTATTTTCAGATGATGCTTCTCCATAACCTCTGACAGGATCTCCTTGAAGTAATAGGCCACAGAACCAGCAAAACCTATGTCAAGAGAGCTGTACTGGCTGTATTTGGAGATATTCTTTTCAATGAAATCTTCAAAGGCAGCATGAACAATATCCCTGATCTCTTGCTGGTCAATATATTTTGCTGCGATCTTTGTTAAAGAAGCCAGGTACCTGTTTGCATGTGGCTTGTTATAGACGTTTTCCAGGATCTGGTCCATGCTGAGGCCCTCCTTGCTTACAATGGCTTCTCTCAGATGATCACTAAGGTTTCGTTTATGCAGGGCATTCACAAGCCGTTTTCCAATATCGGCTCCCCCGCCCTCATCACCCAGAGAATAACCCATGGCCGGTACCTTATCAGAGATCTTCCCATCTTTATAGAGTCCGGAATTGGAGCCTGTTCCAAGGATGCAGGCAATTCCGCTTCCATCCTGGAAAAGAGCACGTGCCACACCAAGCAGATCGTCCTGAACCTGGATGTAAGGGTGTACCCCGATTCTCTTTTGAAGCGACCTGTGTATAAGAGTTTTCATCTCCACATTGGCCACACCTGATCCGTAGAAATAGATCTCATGAATATTAGCTTCCTCCCCCTGAAAATCAAGAAGACCAAGTTCTTCTTCAATCTCCTGCTCACTAGAATGGTAGGGATTAATGCCCCGGGTAGACAAGCTGCGGATTTTCTTTCCGTCAATTAATCTCCAATCGGTCTTGGTGGAACCGCTGTCAGCTATCAATATCATGATATAGTAATATGAATGATGTATGACAAATTACTTGAATAAATTTGTAAATTGCAAAAGTTAAATATGGGAGTGATGGATGATATTTTTCAAAATATTGGGAACAAGCTTACACTGAGTCAGCGTATAGAGCGTACAATTGAAAATGCCATCAGGGAGAAGAAGCTTTTAGTTGGTTCGAAATTACCCACCGAGCGTGAGATGTGCGAATCTTTTGGGGTGAGCAGAACCGCCCTGAGGGAAGCTTTAAGACGATTGAGTGCACGCGGACTGGTCACCATCCAGAAAGGAAGTGGCATGTACGTTAGCGAAATCAATATTGAAGATGCTATCGATACGCTCAATCTCTATTACGATTTGAAATTTGACAAAAATCTTCTCGCTCAGATCATCGAGGTGAGGTCTATTTTCGAACCCGAAATAGCAAAACTTGCTGCGCTTAACCGGACAAATAAGGATCTGGACGAATTGAGCAGGATCCTGACTGAGTTTGAAGAGGGTGACCCCGACAATACCCAGCTGGAGACTGACCTGGATAATATGTTCCACCTGGCCATAACAAAGGCCACACTGAATCCCATTGTCCAGATGACCATGGAGCCCATCTATTCACTGCTTCCCAGGATGAGGAATTATATCTACGGAAATATAGATGGTGAGAAGAGCTCTACTCTGAGATCGCACCGGGATCTACTGGATGCCATCAGGAATCAGGATGGAAACAAGGCGCAGCTGATTATGAAAGACCACCTGGACCGCACCAGGGAGATCTATAGTAAACATATGAAGCCGGAATTTTCTTAAACATCAAATTTAAATCAATGGAAGCTGTTGAGTTAGTTTTTAAAACACTACAAACTTCAGAGGAACCCCTACAAGCTGGTGAAATTGCGAAAGTTGCTAAGCTGGAGAGAAAAGATGTCGATAAGGCGATGAAGACTTTGAAGGCTGAAGGTCGTATTGTTTCTCCCAAACGCTGTTTCTGGACCGCAAGCTGATCCTGCAAAACATTTTCATTGCTCTTGCGTTATTCTCTGAATAAGGGGAATAGATGAGTAAAAAATTGTGCGAGGAGAGAGACGGACTGGATGAGAAGATACAGGATAGGAAGATGAAGTATCTTTGTACCAAATGCGATAAACAATCCCCAAAAGAGAAATGGTGTTGCAAGCCCAGGAAAATAGAGCAATGATACTGGCGGCCGGTCTGGGAACCCGACTGAAACCGCTGACCGATCATAAACCCAAAGCTTTGCTTGAGTGGGAAGGAAAACCCTTGCTCGAACACATCATATTAAAACTGAAATCGTCAGGTTTTACTTCCATCATTATCAATGTACATCATCAGGCAGCATTGATCATGGATTTTGTAAAGCAGAGAGATCAGTTTGGGATAAGGATTGAATTTTCGCACGAGAAGGACGAACTGCTGGATACGGGAGGAGGGATTGCCAATGCATCCTGGTTCTTTGGAGAGGAACCTTTCCTGGTTTATAATGTGGATATCCTCAGTGATATTGATCTGCGTTCCATGTACCAGGACCATCTTAAGAGCGGAGACATGGCCACGCTGGCAGTGAAGGAGCGGGTAACCACCCGCAGCCTTTTAATGAACAAAGATGGTAAGTTAAAGGGGTGGCGTGACAACCGTAGCGGGGAGACAATCCTGACTGGCTCTTCAGCGGATGGGCTTGTTCCCATCGCCTTCAGCGCCATTCATATCATGGATCCCAAAGTATTCGCCCTTTTTCCTAAGAAGCTTAGGTTTCCCCTGATGCCATTCTATCTTGAACTGGCAAAAGCTCATCCCGTAAATCTTTACCGGCACGATCGCGATAGCTGGGCCGATATGGGCAAGATGGAATCCTATACCTGAAATATATTTAATAATACAGCATGGAATTAAGCGATAAGTTAGAGGCGCAGATTGCGCAATGGAACGAGAAGTTGAAGGACACGAGTCCAATGGGAGTTATCGGATATTTCTTACAGCATTTCGGGAGTCAAATCGTGCTATCCACCAGTCTTGGACTGGAGGACCAGGTTCTTACCGAGATGGTGCTGCGCCAGAAAAGAGATACGGAGGTCTTTACACTGGATACCGGGAGACTCTTCCCGGAAACCTACGACCTCATTGCCCGGACCAACAAGTATTTTGGCATTCGCATGCTTACCTATTTTCCTGAACCTGATAAAGTTGAGAAGATGGTAGCGGATAAGGGCATCAACCTTTTTTATGACAGTGTTGAAAACAGGAAATTGTGCTGCTCCATCCGGAAGGTGGCACAATTGCCAAGGGCCTTTGAAGATAAGCAGGCTTGGATCTGTGGATTACGGAAGGACCAATCGGTTTCCAGATTTTTCAACAAGATGGTGGAGTGGGATGACAACAATGGACTCATTAAGATCAATCCCTTGATTAACTGGACAGAAAAGGACGTGTGGGACTATATCAAGAAACAAAATATTCCCTATAATCTTCTGCACGACAGGGGATTTCCCAGTATTGGCTGTGAGCCATGTACCCGGGCTATAGAACCCGGAGAGGATATCCGTTCTGGTCGGTGGTGGTGGGAAAGTGAGCTGCACAAAGAGTGCGGCCTGCATAAAAAATAGTGTAAGCCTACTGGTTGATCACGCCCGATCCCAGCAGTTCATTACCATCGTACCATGCCGCAAACTGTCCGGCTGCAACTCCCCGCTGAGGCTCTTTAAATGTGATGTAGAGGCCCGAGTCCTTTCTGTGAAGCGTGCCTTGCTGGAGAGCCTGCCGGTAACGAATCCGAACCATATAGTCCCGGTTTTCACCTACCTTCATTTCCAGGTCTCTTCTTACCCAGTGTATCTCTTCCGATTTGATTTTTAGTCCGCGGCGGAACAGGCCCGGATGGGATTGACCCTGGCCCACATAGATGCGGTTGGTTTTTACATCCGTAGCGATCACAAAGAGGGGTTCCGTTTTCCCTCCCACATTCAGGCCTTTTCGTTGTCCAACTGTAAAGAAGTGGGCACCCTGGTGTTTCCCTGTCCACTTCCCATCCTCCTTGACATAGGTCCATGGAGCACAGATGGCTTTCAGGTCCGAAAAGTCTTGTTTTTCAGAACTGTATTGACTCAGGTCGGCAGGGATCTCAAAAATATTTCCCTCTCTGGCTTTCAGTTTTTGTTGCAGGAAAACCGGAAGATGCACCTTACCCACGAAACAGATTCCCTGACTGTCCTTTTTCCCGGCTGAGGCCAGTCCCTGCGCTTTAGCAATATCCCTGACTTCAGGCTTTTGGAGGTGCCCGATGGGGAACAGTGTTCCTGCAAGTTGTTCTTGTGAAAGCTGGCAGAGGAAGTAGCTCTGGTCCTTGTTGGGATCATCCCCGGCCATGAGGTGCTGGATCTTTGTTCCATCAGATTGGCTGGTCTCCTTTCTGCAATAGTGACCCGTAGCCACAAAATCGGGCTTATATGCTTCTGCGGCCTTCAGGAAGGCATCGAACTTGATCTCCCGGTTGCATAGTACATCAGGATTGGGGGTTCGGCCCTTCTGGTATTCAGAGAACATATAGTCAATGACCCGCTCCCGATATGGTTCACTAAGATCTACCACGTGGAAAGGGATTTCCAGCTTTTTGGCCACCAGCTCAGCAAAGACCACATCTTCGTCCCAGGGACAATCCGCATCGATTACACCGGTTTTATCGTGCCAGTTGATCATGAAAAGTCCAATGACCTCATATCCCGCTTCCTTTAAAAGATAGGCAGCCACACTGGAATCAACTCCTCCCGATAATCCAACAACAACGCGTAAGGCCATGTTTCTAATTTGCCACAAAAATATGAAATTCTAAGTAATCCAATCTTATCTTTACATAATGCCCCCGCTTAACATATATAAAGCGTCTGCCGGTTCAGGAAAAACCTTTGCCCTGACCATGGAATATCTGAAATTACTCTTTAGTCAAAAGGGGATCCACCGGCATATCCTGGCGGTTACCTTTACCAATAAGGCTGCAGGGGAGATGAAACACCGGATACTGGATACGCTGCATGCACTATCGCGGTACAGAGAGGGGGGTGAATTGGAAGAGATGAAACTCCTTTCGGAGGCCACTGGCCTTGATTCCGCAGCGATCAGCCTCAGGGCGGAAGCCCTGCTCAAGGAAATTCTGAATGACTATTCCGGTTTTTCGGTCGGAACCATCGATAAGTTTTTCCAGAGTGTGATCCGAGCCTTTACCCGGGAAATAGGTATACAGCCAGGTTACAACCTGGAACTGGATCATACCCGGGTACTTTCACTTGCCATCGATCTCATGTTTCAGGAACTGGGAAACAGGGCGGACCTGCAAAGCTGGCTCATCCGTTTTGCTGAAGAACGCATGGAGAGTACCGCCTCATGGAACTTTAAGAACGAGATTATTCTCCTGGGGAAGCAATTATTTCTGGAAGCCTTCCAGTCCCTCTTCGAACATCAGAGCATCGATGTCCTGAACAAGGAGAACCTGGACCTGTACCTGGCCGATATCCGGAAGCTGGAAACAGAATGCGGCGGCCGGATAAAAGAAATAGGCTTGAATGCCTTGCAGAGGATACAAAATGCTAAGCTGGAACCTGAAAATTTTTCGGGGGCTTCAAGATCAATACCTCTTATCTTCCTTAAGGCCCGGGATGGGGAGAAACTAAGCTTTTCGGATACGCGTCTGAAGGGGATGTCCGACCCGGGGCCCTGGTTAAAGAAAAGTGACGGACCCGGGATGCTGAGCCTGGTTGAAAATGAATTGATGCCTCTTTTAAATGAACTCTACCAGCAATGGGTCATCATGAATACGGTGGAAGCGGTTCGTTCCTATTTCTATACCCTTGGCATACTGGCCGATATATGGAACTATGTGAGAGCCTATACCCGGGAAAGGAATTTGTTTTTAATTGCCGATTCGAGCCGCTTCCTGAAAGGCATTATCGGGGGGAGCCAGGTTCCTTTTGTTTATGAACGAACCGGGAGCCGCTTCCAACATATCATGCTGGATGAGTTCCAGGATACTTCCCTGTTCCAGTATGAGAATTTCAGGCCCCTCCTGGATAACTCCCTGGCTTCCGGGAACCTTAACCTGGTGGTCGGTGACGTGAAACAGTCTATTTACCGCTGGAGAAACTCCGACTGGAAAATCCTGGCAAGCGACCTGGAAGAGGACTTCAGTCACCAGGAACTGAAAGTAGAAACCCTGGATAAGAACTACCGTAGCTCTGAAAATATCGTACGTTTTAATAACAGTCTGTTTCAACTGGCATCGGCTTTGCTTGGAGATGAAATTTCCATGGAGTTAAGCTCATCCGTAATCAGCAGTGAGGAGGCCCACAGGGAAGAGCAGCGTTTTCGCTTAGCCTATGATGATGTGGTGCAGAATATTCCTTCTCATCTCCAGGGCACCGGCGGGCGTGTACAAATGCATATTTTCGAAGATGAAGAAGGAGCGTTTCAGGATGACGTGCTGAAAGTCCTGCCAGGGTGGGTGGAGGACCTGCAGGCCACAGGAATAGAGCCAGGCCAGATAGCCATCCTTGTGCGCAGTAGCAGGCAGGGTGCCCGGGTTGCATCCAGTCTGCTCGAATATGCCAGACAAAGCGGGAAGGAAGGGAACTTCAGACTGATTTCCAACGACTCCCTGCTGCTGGTGCAGAATACTTCGGTTTCCTTCCTGGTATCCCTGCTGCGTTATACCCTGCAGCCGGATCATATTGTAAACAATGCTCTGCTCAAACAGCTTTATACCCTGCTGAAGGACGATGCCGGGGATGCAGAGGGAAGCCGGTTTATGCATGACCTAAGACCTGAAAAGCTTTTCCCAGGAGAATTCAATGAACAAAGGGAACATTTAAAACTTTTGCCCCTCTACGAACTCAGTGAAAGCTTGATTGAGATATTTAATCTGGGGAAACGATCCGAGGATATACCATATATACAGGCCTTCCAGGAACTGATCCTGGATCTGCAGAGGAAGGAGGCCGTGGGTGTGGCCGATTTCCTTGAACATTGGGAGCAAAATGGAGGCCAGAAGAGCGTGGCTGTTTCAGAGGCTTCTAATGCGATTCGGATCATGACCATTCATAAGTCGAAGGGATTGGAATTTGAGGCGGTGATTGTACCTTTCTGTGACTGGTCACTGACACCAGACTCCAGGCATGCTAATATTCTCTGGTGCCATACGGAAGGTACCGGGCTTGAGAGGATCCCCGTAGTTCCCCTGAAATACAAGAAGGAACTGATTCATTCCCGTTTTGCTCCTGACTATTACAGGGAACGTATGAAATCTTATATGGATAACCTGAATCTTCTCTATGTGGCCTGTACCAGGGCAAGGCATCAATTGATTCTCGGGCTCCCAGGGAGCAAGGGCAGGGGCCTGAATAAGGTAAGTGATTTACTGGTAGAGGTTTTGGACAAGAAACCCGTGAAGGAGCCCTGTACGTCTTCTTTGAATATGTACCTGAATAACAATCACCTGGATTATGGAGAAAGTCCTTCGCCTAAATTAAAAGAGGAGCTTAAGGATCCATGGGAATTCTCGGATTACCCGGTAAATCTGCGGAGCCGCTCCCTTCGGATCCGGCTCAGAAACGACCAGTATTTTGTAGATGAAGCGGGACTGTTCAGAACGGAACGGAGCTTTGGAAATATGATGCACGAACTCTTTTCCGGGATGAATCGTCTTGAGGATCTTCCGGTACTGCTGGATCGCTATGTACAGTCGGGCCTTATTCCCCGGGGTGAAAGAGCTTCCCTGGAGGAGCTGATTCGTTCAAAACTAAAGCAGCCCCAGGTATCTGACTGGTTTTCCACTAGCGAAAGGGTAATTAACGAACGAGCGATCCTTTGTGGCAACTCAAAAGTACTGCGCCCGGACAGGGTGATGATAGATCGCGGCCATGTTACTGTAGTGGATTTCAAATTTGGTGAACAGCAAAAACATACTTACCACGATCAGGTCAGGGCTTATATGGAACAACTGAAGCGTATGGGCCATCAGCAGGTGGAAGGCTATCTCTGGTATGTGATGATGGATCAAATCATAAAAGTTGAAGAATGAGCTATCCCTGGGGTACAGACAGAAGGTTTAATGCCTACAGCGACTATTTCCGGAAGGAATACGGTGAGCGCGTTCAGAAAATTTCCATAAACGCCGGCTTTACCTGTCCAAACCGCGACGGGAAGGTGGGCCGCGGAGGATGCACTTTCTGCGATAACCGTGCATTCAATCCTTCCTATGATGATGCCCATACCTCGGTGACCGAACAGATTAAGAAGGGCATGGAATTTCATAAAACACGCTACCGCAAGGCAACAAGCTACCTGGCCTATTTCCAGGCCTTCAGCAATACCTATGCAGACCTGGCGCATTTGCAAAAGCTATACGAGGAAGCACTCTCGGTGCCTCAAGTTAGGGGCATTGTGGTGGGAACCCGGCCCGATTGTGTGGATGAAGAGATGCTGGACTATTTTGCTGAACTTTCAAAGCGCTGTCACCTGGTACTTGAATATGGCATAGAATCCATGCTGAATAATACCCTGCTCCGGGTGAACAGGGGGCATAATGTGGAGAAGAGCCGCTGGGCAGTTGAAGAAACCGCCCGAAGGGGAATTCATGTGGGGGGACACTTCATTATCGGGCTTCCGGGCGAAGAGCGGAGCGATTACCTGGACATGGCCATGGAACTGGCCGACTGGCCCCTTGATTCTGTAAAATTTCATCAAATGCAGTTGATCAAAGGTACAGCTATGGCCCGGGAGTTTGAAAAGAATCCGGAGGGTTTTCCCTCCTTTGCCATGGGGGACTACCTGGAGCTGATGATGGAGATCGTGGAGCTCCTGCCACCCAGGTTGGTGATTGAACGTATTGCCGGTGAAGTAATCCCGGGAATGGGTCTCCGTGAAGGCTGGGGCATTCGTTACGACGGCGTATTAAAGGCTTTCGAAAAGCTGCTTGAAGAAAATGACAGCTGGCAGGGTAAGAAATTTATAGCACGGACATGACAGAAGCCATCTTAAAAAGACTGGCAGATTATCTGCTGCGGACTGCTAAGGAGGGAGAGGACGACCTGCTGGTCATTCTTCCCAATCGCCGGGCCGGGCTCTTTCTTCAGCGCTACCTGTCAGAGTCAACCGACTCCAGCATGTGGATGCCCCGGGTAAGCGGGATAGGAGACTTTATTGAATCGGAGAGTGAGCTTCGCCTGAGCGATCCGGTTGAGCTTCAGTTTCGTCTGTATGATATTTACTCCACGATGGTGGAAGAGGCGGAGCCCCTGGATCAGTTCATGCCATGGGGTGAAATGATGATCAGGGATTTTGACGAGCTGGATAAGTACCTGGTTGATGCGGAGCAAATGTTTCGAAACATCAGGGACCTGAAGGCACTGGAAGAACCCCTGGCCGGACTGGAACCCGAACAGCTTATTTTTATCAGGCAGTTCTGGGAAGGATTTTACGAGGGCGATATGACCCCGGAAAAGCGGCAATTTTTGCAGACCTGGGAGCTGCTTCCAAGGCTGTATAAAAAACTACAAGAAGAACTTCGCTCAGGCGGAGAGGGATACCAGGGGATGCAGTATCGGGAACTGGCTGAAAGAATACTGAAGGGGGAAAAGGCTTTTGAACGCGGGGGACGTACCATAGTCGCCGGATTCAATGCTTTAAACAGGTGTGAGAAAGTGATTTTTTCCACGCTCCGTGAACATGGTGCCGCTTTTTTCTGGGACTACGACCAGCGTTACCTGGAGGACGGGGGAGAAGAGGCAGGTCGCTTTTTAAGGGAGAATATCAAACGCTTCCCGGAAGCTGAAAAGCTGGAAGATTTCAGGGGACTTGACATGGAAAAACAATTCCGGATTTTTGAATTGCCAACGGATGTGCTCCAGTCCAAGACCGTATATCATTTGTTGAAGGATGAAGATCCCGCCCGACTCAGCAAGAGTACGGATACAGCTCTGGTTCTATGTGATGAGGAGCTGCTCCTGCCTGTCCTGATGTCCCTGCCCGATGGTGTGGAGGAAGTGAATATAACCATGGGTTATCCCATGAAAAATACCCCGGTATTTTCTTTCCTGGACAGCCTCCTGCGTTTACATTACCATGTGAGGAAAAAATCAGACGGAAGTACCCGTTTTTACCATAAGGATGTAAATGATATCCTGCAACATCCCTACTTCAGGAAGATGCTGGGGGATGGTTCGGGAGAGCTCAGTAAAAGGATTCTCAGTGAAAATATGTATATGATCGACCGGGAGCTCTTTACGGGAGAACTGGAACGAATGATTTTCAGGCCCCTGGAAAATGCAGCATCCCTGCTGGATTATCTGCGCAGAATCTTTACCCATCTCCTGGAACTAATTGCCGGCAGGGAAAATCATCACGAGGATGTGCTCGACCGTGAATTTTGTTTCCAGCTTTTGAAGCAGGTAAATAAGCTTGAAAGAATGAATGAGGGACGAAGCGATATAAGCTTCCACTTAATGGAGCGCTTGCTTCGGCGATCCCTGCAGAACCTGCGTATTCCCTTTGAGGGGGAACCGCTTGCGGGCATGCAGATCATGGGTATCCTGGAGACCCGGATGCTTGATTTTAAACATGTGATCCTGCTTTCCATGAACGAGGAGGTCATGCCTGCACAACAGGCTGCTCCCAGC
>DAOWFP010000080.1 GCA_030637895.1 Bacteroidota bacterium
CCGGTTCAAGCAGCCCAATGTTTCTGGGGTCGAGTGGACGCACTTCGCTGAAAGTTCCGTATGTGTAACAATAAATTGCTTCTGACGACTCCTCACTGATCTTCAAGACGTAAACCGGGGGACCGCGTTCCACCGAAACCGCATTCTCCACCCACCTGTTCAGGGATACCTTCATGGGCAGCTGGAGCTCGACCAGGTCCCCTTCCTGCCAGGTACGGCTCAGGACCATCATCCCCTCCTCAACTTCAAAAGAAGCATTCTCCCCGTTGATTTTCAATTCAGGATCACTGCACCACCCGGGAATTCTCAGATGCAGGGGAAAGCTTACCGGATTCTTTGAAGAGATATGTAGACGGATCTTATCTTCGAAGGGATAGCTGGTCTCCTCCCGGATAGTCACTTCCTCTCCATCTGCTACCCTTGCACTTATCTTACATGGAGCATATACCACCGCTGCCAGTCCGCCTCCATCTGTGGCATACCAGAGATGGGAGACCAGTTTTGGCCAGCCCTGGTGCAGGTTACAGGTACAGCATGGATATCCTGTTAGTAAACCATAGCAGAGATCGGTATGCCCATGATGATCCTCCTCATAGAAGTTGTGACGGTGACGGGTCAGCATGACCTGGTTGGCCTGCTGAAAATATTGCCGGGAAGTGAAATCATCTGTAACCTGTGTGGGCAGTGCATTGTAAGCTATTTTCTCCAGATGATCCATCAAGTCTGGCTTGCCCGAAATGGCAATCATCTTCTCCAGCGAATACATCAGCTCCACTACCGAGCAAAGCTCGATGCCCTGTGTGGGATCATTCCCGTGCATGGGCTCATCCCCACCATACATCCCCTGGGGCTGACCATGATACAGACGGATATCGCTCATGGCCTTCTCCACTGCTTTCAGATAGCGCGGATCCGGATCCTGCTGGTAGCGGATCATAGGCTCCTTGATCCCCTGAGCAAGGTTGACACAGTGAAAACTCTGCAACTGCCTGGTGTGCAGTCGGGAGATCAGCTCCTGATCGAAAGGATAACGGTTTTGAGTGTTGTAGGGGTAGAGGTGATCCAGATCGGCTCCCCGGTAGTACTCCTCGTTCAAAAAGACCTCCGTCCACGGAAAGGTCTGTTCATGCAGAAGATCGCCCAGTTCCAGCAGAAAAGATTCCCCGGTCAGGTTATAGAGCCAGTGTACCACCATCAGGTTATCCCCTCCCCTTCGGTTGGCCCAGAAGGTCCAGTTATCCAGGGGAGTTTCCGGTAATTCATTCAGCTGAAACCTGAAATAATCCAGCATCAGATCGATTACCCGTTCATCGCCCGACACTTCGTAATACTGCTGCAGGACCTTTAACATCACCATTTTGGGCCACCAGTCCTGTCGCATTGTTTTTTGAAGTCCGGCTTCCGCCTCGGGTGCCTCTTCGAATGGGACCGGTCCAAAATATCCGGTTTCGGTCTGACTGTTTAAGGTCCATTCGATCCAGGGCATGGCCTTTTCCTTCAGGCCCTCATCCTCCAGTAACCATGCAAGGGGTACCAGGCCGTCCAACCAGTAAACTCCTCGTTCCCAGCCGTCGCCATCACCGCCCAGCCAGCCATTTCGTTCCCCCACCACTGATGGGTACCACTCATCGAGGTGACCGGTCATGCCGTCCCGCATCAACTCCAGCTGGTGCAAGAGCCAGCCTTCGGGCCGGATGGTGCCCAGAGGTAGTTCAATATACTTCTTGGGATGAAGGGGTGCGAGGTTCTGCAGGTAGAGCTGGTTCTGCTGGTGGAACTTGTCCTGCTGGTCGAGCTTGTTCTGTTCTGTGGGCGCATCGCTACAGGATGTAACAAACAGCGCCACTAGCAAAGGAAGAAATCTGGTTTTCATGTTTCAGAGATATGGACTCCAAAAGTTAAGCTAAAATTTCGGTCATTTTAACAGGACGGTTCTCTTCAATTGATTTTTTGGCTGCCAGTCCCATGGCAATTGAAATCAATCCATCCTCTCCGTCCACAGGCATGGCACTGCCCGAAACCAGTGCATCGATAAATTCCCGGATTTCCTGATTGTAGGAAGCGTCGTATCGCTCCAGAAAGAAGTGCAATGGCAGGTCGCCCGATACCCCTGTCTCCGTATATAGTTTATGATTGTTTGGGAAATTATTCTCGGCCTGTGCCATCCCCTTGCTTCCAAACACTTCCAATCGCTGATCGTATCCATAGGCTGCTTTTCTGCAGTTGTCAATCACGGCCATAGAATCATCTTCAAATGTCAGAGTAATAACCGCCGTATCAACATCTCCAGCCTGGCCAATTTCAGGATCAACTTTAACCGCGGCTCTGGCAAATACTTCCTTCACCTTCTTTCCGGAGATATAACGTGCCATATCGAAATCATGGATCGTCATATCGAGAAACATTCCTCCAGATACTTTAATATAAGATAACGGTGGTGGTCCCGGATCGCGACTGGTAATTTTAATGATTTGCGGATCACCCACAGCATCGCTTTCCACCAGGGCTTTGATTTTTTTGAATTCGGGATCAAAACGACGATTAAAGCCAAGCATCAGGCTCACGCCGGTTTCTTTTACTACTTCCAGAACTTCCCGAACACGCTCCAGGGACAGATCCAGTGGTTTCTCGCAGAAAATCTGTTTCCCGGCTCTGGCTGCCTTTACCACATAGTCGGCATGTGTATCGGTGGGTGA
>DAOWFP010000144.1 GCA_030637895.1 Bacteroidota bacterium
GTAGGTGTAAAGGCAGTAATGTCATAGCCGAGCAGTACTAATTGCCCGTGAGCTTTTTTCAAGGCTATTTAAAAGATACTTCTTCCAGTATGTCAATCTTATTTGAAGACTTTAGGTGACTATTGCAATGGGGAACCACCTCTTACCATTCCGAACAGAGAAGTTAAGCCCATTTGCGCCGATGGTACTGCGTATTGTGGGAGAGTAGGTCGTCGCCTATCTTATTTAATCCCATCCGGATTCCGGGTGGGATTTTTTTATTTATATTCTTTCGCTTGTGATAGTTTGTTATTTTCGTATTTCATTCGACACCCACTGGTGAGGAGATATTATCTTATATCCATTTTGATTTTTGCTGCAGCGGTGCTTGCACATGGTCAGGTGATAGATACAGCCAGAAACATCAATACCTGGATGCTGAAGCACAACTATACGCGCTTCGAGGACGTACCGCTGGATACCAATACACACCAGTTGCAACATGATTACAATCCTGCGTATCTGCAGGGATTCAGCTATGAATCGGTGGGTATCCTGGGGCATGGCTTGAATCATGTGGATTTCATGCGCCGACCCGATCCCGCTGTGTTTCTCTTTGGCAGGGCATGGGATCCCTATCTGAAAACAGCAGAACGAACCGTCTTCTTCAATACCAAATCACCATTTACCAGACTTGCATACACTACTATTCCGGTGAAGGATTGGAAAGAAGAGACCATAGAGATAATGCACACACAGAATGCCTCTCCATATACCAATTTCGGAATTGACTTTAGTATACTGTCGGGGAAGGATTTATATAATAACCAGGCGACTAAGACCATTCGTGCGGGCCTGAACGGGAGCCATGCGAAGAACAGGTACAGCATTTTCGGCACCTTTTATTACAATGATTTCGATGCATATGACAATGCTGGGATCACATACAGGGATTCATTTTTGCTCGATGTGGAGGCTAATTGGTGGGATTATGATGTAAACCTGTCCCATGCACATTCGCATTACCGGAACATGAGTCTGTTTACCACCCAAAAATATAACATTGCGGAGAGGCAGTTTACCACAGATAGTCTCGGGAACACCACTTCTACAGGAAAAACCCTTTCCATCTCTTATCAGCTTGCCATGGGCCAGCAGTATAAGGACTATTACGATGAGGTGGACCTGGAGGAGCTGTCGCCGGTATATAGTAACTATTACTATCTAAGCGATATTGCAAGGGACTCGGCAGTAGAACAAAATATCTCCAGTGTATTACAATTGATCCTGGGCGATCCTGATTACGACAAGATCTCGGCCCGGATCTATGCCGGGCACGAATTCAAGCGCTTCGGAATGATTTCACCCGATTTGGTCGTGGATTCTCTCGCCACCGACACAGTTGTCCGCCAATACCATAGTGAATACTTCAACGACGTAAGTCTGGGATTCCATCTGGCCGGCCCCACCACGGGGGTCTGGGACTGGGTTATCGGCGGAAAATACTATTTGCTGGGATATAAGCAGAACAATTTCGATCTGAATACCACCTTTTCCAGGGAACTTGGCGGAAAGACAGACCTGGGAATCAGGGGAAGCTTTGAGATGGTCAGGCCCCATTATTTTACCAATCACTATGCCTCCTCATTTTTTATCTGGGACAATGATTTTTCCTCCATGCTCCGGATCAAGGGAGAGGCATTTATCCAAAGCGATGAGCTGGAGACAGATATCAGGTTTGGTGCAGCCTATATCTCTAACTATATCTATTGGGATACGCTTGCCATGCCCCGTCAATATGACAAGGATGTGCTCGTACTTTCAGCCAGTATGTCAAAACACTTTAAGCTTTCAGGCTGGAACTCAGACAACAGGCTACTGCTTCAATATACAACAGCCGAGGAGGTGCTGAATATTCCTTTCTTAGCTATCTATTCGTCCAATTACTGGAAACAGTCTCTCTTTAAAGGGGCGCTGGTTGCTGATTTGGGATTTGATCTCTATTTTACCACCAAATACCGGGCAAGTACCTATATGCCTGCCACTGGTATCTTCCATCTTCAGGATAAGAATGATGTGGGTGCTTATCCCTTTGTGGATGTTTTTTTTGCATTCAAGATAAAATCGACCCGCCTATTTGCTTCTTACAACAATATCTTGCAGGGTATCGGGTTTGCGGGCAATGATTTTTTCACTGCCGATCCCTACCCCATGAAACCCAGGCATTTCAGGCTGGGAGTGATATGGTACTTCTATGATTAAGAAAGCTAAATATCGTGTACTTATTCTGCTCTTGCTGATCCCGGCATCACTATTCCTGGGATCCTGCACACATGAGAGGGAGCCCAGATTTCCTGATGTAGAACAGTTTCGACCGGATAAACGGCTCACACACTTTGAGATGATCCAGCAGTATGGGGCGCTGAAGGTTGTCACAGAGTACAATTCCATCAGCTATTTTCTCTACCGCGGCCAACCCATGGGCTTTCAGTTTGAAATGTTGCAGGACTTGGCCAATCATATGAATCTTGCTCTTGAGGTGAGTGTAAGCAATGATCTTGACAGAAATTTTAATGATTTAACTGAGGGGACCGTGGATATGATTGCCATGAACCTGACCATCACTTCTGAAAGAAAGTCTGAAGTGACTTTTACAACGCCCTTTCTGCAAACCAGGCAGGTGCTGGTTCAAAGAAAGCCGTTGCAGTGGGAGAAGATGAACAAAATTCAGCAGGAAGCTGCACTGATCCGGAACCAGCTGGATCTGGAGGGAAAGCTGGTTTATGTTCAGACAGGATCGGTTTATGAAACGCGCTTACACACACTTTCCAATGAAATTGGTGGGGGAATTGATATCCGGGAGGTAAATCTGGAATCTGAGCAGTTGATCCAGCGGGTGGCTTTGGGAGAGATCGATTATACAGTCTGTGATGAGAATGTGGGCCTGGTCAATACCACCTACTATCCGCAACTGGATGTGGGAACAGCCATCTCTTTTCCACAGCATGTGGCCTGGGCGGTAAACAGACGTTCCGATAGTTTAAAGAAGGTTATAGACCAGTGGATCTCCGAATACCGGAAAACCAGAAAATATGCCATTCTATACAACAAGTACTTTCAAAACCGAAATGCCTACAGGAACATTCACAGTGAACATTATACCCTGGGGAGTGGAAAAATTTCACAATTTGATGATGTGATCAGGAAGGAAAGTGAACGCATAGGTTGGGACTGGAGACTGCTTGCATCGGTCATCTACCAGGAATCTAGGTTCAATCCGGATGCCGTCTCCTGGGCCGGTGCTTTTGGCTTGATGCAGCTGATGCCAATCACCGCCCGAAGTTATGGTATTACCATGGACTCACCCCCCGAGGAACAGATCAAGGCAGGAGCGAGCTTCCTCATGTGGCTCGACAATCGTTTCGATGAACTGATCACCGATCCGGATGAACGTATCAAATTTGTGTTAGCTTCCTACAATATTGGTCTGGGACATATACAGGATGCCAGGAGACTGGCGGAACGCTATGAATCCGATCCCAATATCTGGTTTGGGAGTGTGGATAAGTGGCTCCTGAAAAAAGCGGAACCGGAGTACTATACCGACCAGGTGGTACGACACGGATTTGCCAGGGGGATAGAGACTTATAACTTCGTGAAAGATATCATGGACCGCTATGAACATTATAAGAACATAGTGAACACTGAAGTTATTGCAAGGTGGTAGCCAGGAGAAGTACTTCGCTAAGCATCATGGCAGTCGCTCCCCAAATTTTCTCTTTCCCTACCTGGTAGAAGGGTGCCTCTATGGGCTCTGTGTGGTGGTAAAGTGTTTCCGAATCCCTGTTTGCCGGATCGAGCAATTCTTTCAAGTTTACTTCTATGACATACTGTACCTCGGTAGGGTCGGGACGAAACACCGGACTTTTCTCCATCCATCCCACAAAGGGATATACCATAAAGTTACTGACTGGTATATGTAGTGGAGTCAGTGATCCCAGGATTTCAATGAGCCCGCTTACACCTATCTCTTCCCGGGTCTCCCTGAGAGCGGTTTCCTCCAGAGTATTATCGCCGGTTTCTCTGGCTCCTCCCGGGAAGCTGACCTGAGCACTGTGCGGGCCATCATATTCATTACGCTTGATTAACACCAGGTGGGTATTCCCACCCGATGGGTAGAAGAGGACCAGAACAGCAGCCGGCACTGCTTCTTCCATGGAAGTGGGATCGCCCCGAAAGGTGGGAGCCATCCTGAGGTGGGCCTTCTCCCCGGGAAGTTTATGGCGCAAAATCTCTTTCCAAGTGCTTTTACTATGCATGGGAGACTATTAATTGAAGCGGATGCTTTTATCGGGCGAGATCCGGGCAATGATCATGGAAGGAATCAGGAGGAACAGGTAGGTGATTGCCATGGTTCCCAGGTTAAGAAGCAGGAGATGGAGAATGTTCAGGTTGATGGGAACTGTATCGAGGTAGTAGGACGCGGGATCGAGGGGCATTAAATTCAGGTGCTTTTGTGCCAGGCAGATACCCAGGCCAAACAGGTTCCCCCATAACAAGCCCACCAGGGTCAGGTAGCCCGACTGATACATGAATATCTTCCTGACAGAAACGTTGTTGGTTCCCAGAGCTTTAAGTATGCCTATCATATTGGTCCGTTCCAGAATCAGAATCAGTAAACCGGAAATCATATTAAATCCGGCTACCACCACCATCAGGATGACCAGTACGATCACATTCATATCCTGGAGCTTCAGCCAGTCGAAGATCTGTGAGTTTTTCTGCTGGATGGTTTCCACCTTCAGACGACTGCCGTCTTCCAGAAAATCAATACCGACTTCTTCCCTCACCTTCCATGATAGTTCATGAAGATCATCCATATTATCAAGCAAGACTTCATAGCCGCTCACCTCTCCATTGTCCCAGTTATTTAAGCGCTGTACCTGTTTGATATCCGCAAAGATGTAAAGCATATCAAATTGCTCCAGGCTGGTGTTGAAGATGCCACTGATGGTAAAAGTCCTGGCCCTGGGAGGATCCTGAATGAAGTACATGGTAAAACGGTCGCCCACACCAAGGTTCAGCAGACGTGCGGTGGACCCTGAGAGGACAACATTGTTGGTCCTCACTGTATCGTTCACATGGAAAAGTTCACCTTCTGATAGGTACTCCTCAATAAAGGTCCAGTCATAGCTCTTATCTATCCCTTTCAGAACGGCTCCGTGTATCTCTTCACCGGTTTTAATGATGCCGGCCTTTATGGCAAAGGGCTGTACATTTTTGATACCCTCCATCTCCCGGACATTTTCCACACTCTCCAGTTCCGCAGGAACAGGGGAGGTTTCGTAGGAGAGATTGGAATCCATATTCAGGATCTGTATATGGGCACTGAATCCGGTGACCTTGTTGGAAATCTCCTTTTTAAAGCCGGTGACGATGGCCACGGCCACGATCATGACAGCCAGGCTCAGGGCAATGCCAAACATGGCAATGCCCACTATGGAACGCGAGAAACTGCGCCCCTCCTTCCTGCTGCCGATCATCCGGCGTACGATAAAAAGTTCGGTATTCAAGGATTCTCAATTGGGTTCATCAAAAGTAAGCATCTTTTAGCTATTTTTATGCGGTGTTTAGATTGTTGATATCCACATTATTCATCCTGAACGGTTTGATGGCTGCTTGCTCCCAGGATGAAGCTTCGGTGCGTAGTGGGGCCGATCGGCTGGACCAGTACCTGCATCTTCTTAAAGGCAAACAGATTGCCCTGGTGGCCAACCATACCTCGCTTGTGGGTGGGCAACACCTGGTGGATACCCTGCTGAACAGTGGTATTGAGCGAGATCAGATTGTTAAAGTATTTGCACCTGAACATGGGTTCCGGGGCGATCGGGCCGCAGGTGTACAGATTGAAGGTGGCACCGATCCCTTGACAGGCATAGCAGTGGCTTCACTTTATGGCAGTCACAAGAAACCAGAACCAGGGGAGCTGGCAGGCATCGACCTGATGCTCTTCGACCTTCAGGATGTGGGGGCGAGATTCTATACCTATATCTCCACACTTCACTATGTGATGGAAGCATGCGCCGAAAACGATATACCACTGATTTTACTGGACCGGCCCAATCCCAACGGTGCCTATGTGGACGGTCCGGTTCTGGATACGGCTTTCAGTTCTTTTGTGGGCATGCATCCCATTCCGGTGGTCTATGGACTGACCATTGGTGAACTGGCCGGGATGATTAACGGGGAGGGATGGTTAAATAAGGGGATCAAATGTGATGTAAGCGTTATTCCATGTGCAGATTACTCCCGGGGGCAACCTTATGCCATGCCAGTTAGTCCTTCTCCAAACCTGGCCAACGATCATGCCGTACTCATGTATCCCTCCACCTGTTTTTTTGAAGGTACTGTGTTGAGTGAAGGAAGGGGAACTGATATGCCTTTTGAGGTATATGGACATCCGGAATTGCCAGGAGCGTTTAGTTTTAGACCTGTTACCATAGCCGGTGTAGCACGGAACCCAAAGTTTGAGGGGCAAATTTGCTATGGTCAGGACCTGAGGTCATTTACACCGGAGGAGGGCTGGGCCAGGATATACCTCCAGTGGTTACTGGAAGCCTATGAAAACTTTCCCCGGAAAGAGGAATTCTTTACCTCGTACTTTGAGTTGCTGGCCGGAACAGATAAACTGAGAAAGCAGGTGGAAGCAGGATGGGATGAGTCGCGTATCAGAGACAGCTGGCAGGGGGAGCTGGAGCAATATAAATTAAAACGAAGAAAGTATTTGATATATGAAGAAAACAGATAGCATAGCACCAGGAATTATTCTATTCCTTACTCTTCTAAGTACCATACATTTTGCCAATGCCCAGGTAATCCATCCTGAGGCTGGATTTATTTTTGATGACGCTGAGCTGGCTCGTATCGATTTGACCATTACTGCATCGAATCTCCAAAGCCTCTATGCTGATCCCGAAAGTAACACGGAATACTTTGCCAGATTCAGTATGACAAGGGCCGACAGTACAGAGGGGCTCCTCGATGTGGCAGTGAGGTTCCGGGGAGATACCATCAGGCACAAGCAAAAGAAATCTTTCCGCATCTCATTTAACTCCTTCGATTCGGATTACGACTATCATGGGATTGAAAAGATGGATCTGAATGCGGAAGTGAATGATCCCTCCCTGGTGCGCTCAAAACTGGGCTGGGACCTGTTTCGCTACCTGGGTGTTCCAGCTTCAAGGAGCAACCATGTGCTACTCTACATCAATAACGCTTTTTACGGGGTTTACCTGAACACAGAACATATTGATGAAAAGTATGTGAAATCGAGATTTGACAACAATGATGGCAATCTTTTCAGGAACTTATGGCCGGCCGATCTTAGTTACCTGGGTTCGTCGCAGGATGATTATAAGTTTGAGTATGATGGCCGTCGCGCCTATGCCTTGCGAACCAATGAAAAATGGGATGATTATGAGGACCTGGCCAGGCTGATTACAACACTTAATCAATACAGCGGAGAACAGCTGAAAGATGAAGTGGAGCGCTTGATCAATGTACAGCAATATCTGAAGGCTGTGGCAGTGGATGTGATGACCGGTAACTGGGATGGTTACGCCGGGGATAAGAATAACTACTACCTATACAGGGATCAGGTAAGCGGAAGGTTTGAATATATACCCTACAAGCTGGAAAACAGTTTCGGGATCGATTTCAGGGAAGTGGACTGGTCGACCCGATCCATCTATAGCTGGAACCTGGATCTGCGTCCCCTCTATGAAAAGATTCTTGAAGTGGAGGAGTACAAGGCACAGTATACCATGTATATTAAGCAGCTGGCTGCCTATGCTGCGTCCACCGAGCTGAGTGACGAATTGACTCGCTGGAGTCAACAGATCAGAGATGCTGTGGCAATAGATACCTTTTATACAAAGGACTGGGGTTTTACTCTAAGCGATTTTGACGGATCCATGAGTATTGGCTGGGGTGAGCATGTGGATCAGGGTGTGCAGCAGTTTATTACTGCCCGGGGTGCTTCAGCGCTCACTGAAGCTATCGATGTGGATGCCATTCCGCTCTTTTCACATCTTAGGGTGGAGCCTCACTCTCACAGAATTGATCTGGACTGGACCGCCGAAGATGATGAAGCGGGATTCACCACTACCCTGCATTACCGGATCGATGGCGGGGACTGGAACGAAGTGATCAGGGATACACCCACCGAAACGGACCCGGTATCAGGCGCTTATTCCTATCGAGACACCATCCGCTCCCTGGCCGATACCACCGAAGTAGAACTCTATTTTACAGTGATGGACCAGGGTGGTCAGGAGAATCGCTATCCCGATACCACCATGCTTATTTCCTATCCGCTTGTATCCGGACCGCTCTATATCAATGAGTTTTCAGCTTCAAATCAGAACATCAAAAGTGATGAGTTTGGTGAATATGACGATTGGGCTGAGATCTACAACGCTAGTGATGAGCAGATCTGGCTTGCCGATTACTTCCTGAGCGACAACCCGGGTTCTCCCGGAAAATACAGATTTCCAGAGGAGTATATCCAGGCAGGAGCTTTCTACCTGGTGTGGCTCGATGATCAGGAGGAACAGGGGGTGAACCATGCCACTTTTAAAATCAGCAAGGAGGGAGAGGAACTACGCCTTTCGGAGCGCCCTTCCACCGGTTTCCAGCTTGTTGATTCTGTAAGCTTTGGACTGCAGGAGACGGACGTTTCCATGGGCCGTCTGGTGGATGGCGGTGCTGAGTGGATCGCTTTCCCGTCACCCACACCCAATTACTCCAATCTGAGTACCGGAGTGGAGGAGAATACAGTCTTTATGGAGCCCCTCTCCATCTACCCCAACCCGGTTGCAGAAGGAGTATTCTATTTTAACAAGCGGGTAAGCGGTGCCATCTATAACATAATGGGTCAGCGAATGATGGAGCTTGAGGATGCAACATTTGCACGTGTGCCCCAACTGGCTGAAGGTTTTTATATATTCAGGTCACAGGAGGGAGAGTCCATTCAGTTCATCGTAAGACGATAAAAGGTCGCTTAGTTAGAGGGACGGCTTCCGGATCTTTTTCCTTTGTAGTTCCCTTTGCCCCTGTTTTTACCGCCGCCATGACTGTGGCTGCCGCTTTTGCTTCTTCCACCACCTCTGAAGCCACCCGAGCGGCCCCTGTTCTTGGATGGATCATAGGCAGGAGTATCCCCAAACTCTTCAGGAACGGATGATTTGGTGACCTCTTTCTCCAACAGTTTTTCAATGCGGGCAAACTTATACTGCTCCTCCTGGCTGATCAGGGTGATGGCTATGCCATCCGATTCGGCCCGGGCAGTCCGCCCGATACGATGTATATAGTCCTCTCCTTCGTGGGGCACATCATAATTGACAATAAGCTCGATATTATCCACATCGATACCGCGCGACAGCAGGTCGGTGGCCACCAGGATATTAAGTTTACGGTTCCTGAAATCGAGCATGATCTCCTCCCGCTCTTTCTGGCTCAGATCGGAATGAATGTCCTGTGCTTTCAGTCCCTCTCGTTTGAGCTGTCTTCCCAGCTGCTTGGCCGATAACTTGGTAGAACAAAAGACAATCACACTTTTTAGGTCGCGCCCCTTCAGCAGATGCGTCACCAGGGGGAGTTTCTGGGTTTCGTATACCGCATAGGCCACCTGAAGGATCTTCTCGGCCGGTTTGGAGATGGCAATATTCAGCTCCACAGGTTGGTGCAGTACCTTTCGGGCCAGCTTCCTGATTTCATGGGGCATGGTAGCCGCAAACATCAGGTTCTGCCGTTGTTTGGGCAGGTACTGGATGATCTTCATGATATCTTCAAAGAAACCCATGTCAAGCATCCGGTCGGCCTCGTCAAGTATGAGGTATTTCAGGCCGTCAAACTTTACATAGTTGTTATTCAGATGGGCAATCATTCTGCCAGGCGTACAGATAACAACTTCGGTCCCTTCAGTGAGGGCCTTTTTCTCCTGGGCGAAAATGGTTCCGTCTCCACCTCCATATACGGCAATGGAACTTACCGGGGTAAAATAGGAGAAGCCCTCCATATGCTGATCAATTTGCTGGGCCAGCTCACGGGTGGGTACGATTACCAGCGCCCTGGTCTTATTAGCCTCCCGGGAGGCAATTATATTCTGAATTACAGGCAGCAGGAAAGCTGCTGTTTTTCCAGTACCGGTCTGTGCAGAACCGATGATGTCTTTTCCCTCGAGTATGGCTGGAATTGCCTGTTCCTGAATGGGGGTGGGCGATTCAAAGCCCATGGCACTGATCCCTTCCATCAGATCGGGATCAAATCCGAAATCACTAAAATCCAAATTGTTTCTTTCTTAAGTTAAAGTGGGCAAAGGTAGTCATTAATAATGAACCTCCTTTGTATTAAACAGTGCCAGGATCAATTGGTTCGCCCCGGGTAGGCTTTCAATGCCTCGGCCAGGGTTTCCATGGCCATGGCCAGATCCTCTTTTTTCAGTACATAGGCGATACGTACCTCCTGTTTCCCCAGTCCGGGTGTGGAGTAGAAGCCCGAAGCAGGGGCCATCATCACCGTCTGGTTCTTGTATTCAAACTCGCTGAGGATCCATTGGCAGAATACATCCGCATCATCCACAGGAAGAAGCACCACCGTATAGAAAGCCCCTTTTGGTGTGGGACATATGACACCGGGCATCAGGTTCAGAGCCTCCACCATAAAGTCACGGCGCTCGATATACTCATCATAGACTTCCTTAAAGTAGGAGTCGGGTGTGTCCAGAGCCGCCTCGCCAGCTACCTGTCCGTAGGAGGGAGGGCTCAGTCTGGCCTGTGCAAATTTCAGGGCCGTTGAGATAAGCTCTTTGTTTTTGGAGATCAGGGTGCCTATGCGAACCCCGCACATGCTGTAGCGCTTGGAGACCGAATCAAACATGATTACATGCTCCTCCAGTCCGGCAAGATCCATGGCTGAAAAGTGCTTTTCGCCATCGTAGCAGAACTCCCTGTATACTTCATCGGAGTAAAGATATAGGTCGTGCTTCTTTGCAATTTCACCCAGCATCTCAAGCTCTGCCTTTGAATAAAGGTAGCCGGTGGGATTGTTGGGATTACAAATGATAATTCCCCGGGTATTTGCTGTGATAACCTTTTCAAACTCTTCAATGGGAGGCAGTGCAAAACCGTTTTCAATTCCGGAAGTAATGGGCACCACTTTGACACCGGCTGCCACCGAGAAACCATTATAATTGGCGTAGAAGGGTTCCGGTACAATCACTTCTTCGCCGGGATTAACCGTGGACATCAGTGCAAAAGTGATTGCCTCAGATCCTCCCGTGGTGACCAGCATTTCAGTATGGTCCACATTGATACCCAGGCCCTGGTAGAAGGATGCCAGTTTGCGGCGGTAACTTTCATTCCCTGCAGAGTGACTGTACTCAATCACTTTCGCGCTCATGTTTTTCACAGCATCGCGGGCCACTTCAGGGGTTTTTATGTCGGGCTGACCAATGTTGAGGTGATAGACCTTTCTTCCTTTTTTCTTAGCCTCTTCGGCATATGGGACCAGTCTCCGGATAGGAGATGCTGGCATTTGCTTTCCTTTTGTTGAGATGCTTGGCATATTAATTATTCTTTGAATATTACTCTCCTACTGCCTCTTTGGCGACTACCTTCCCTTTGATCTGTAGCTTTACAGGTGAGTTGGCCGCCGTAGAGTAAACAATGACCGATTTCAAGAAAGTACCAGTCGTTTCAGTATTATACTTTACAATTATTTCGCCGGAGGCTCCAGGTTCGATGGGTTCACGGGGCCAGTCAGGAACGGTACACCCGCATGTGGATCTTACCCGGTTGATTACAAAAGCCTGTTCGCCAAGGTTTTTAAATACAAATGACCAGGTACCATCACTACCTTCCTCCATTTGCCCATAATCATGCATGTACTCTTCGAACCAGATGTCCTGGCCATGCTCTTTTGCCTTCTCTTCCGGTGAATCGGCACACCCTGAGGTGCACATCGCCACGGCAATGATGACGATCGTTGAAATCAATGTTGCTCTCATAACTTTCAATGAATGCCCAAAAGTACTTCATTTTGCTATATTCATGGTAATTTTTATTTGAAAAACATGAGAAAAGCAAGACAGGAGATCAAAGATGAAAAAGCCCTGGAGGAGATACTGCGGGGTGCCACCATTTGCAGGATGGCTATGATGGATGGGGATTTACCCTACATTATTCCTTTCAATTACGGATACAGGGATGGGTGTCTTTTTATCCATTCTGCTCCGGAAGGGAAGAAGATAGATCTGCTTATGAAAAAGAGCCATGTATGTTTCGAGGTGGAAGATAGCATGGAAATCACCAAAGGGGACCAGGCTTGCGACTGGACCACCCGCTACCGTTCTGTAGTAGGCTATGGCAATGTGGAGATTCTTTCAGATGAAGCCAGTAAACAGCTGGGACTGGAGGTAATCATGGCGCAGCACGGGGCTCCTCAATTGATAGAATTCAACCCGAAGAATATGAAACGCATGGTGATACTGAAACTTACCATCAGCTCCATGACCGGCAAACAGTCTAGCAATTGGAATTAAAAAGTATTAATTTAGTGCTTATGGAAGCAAAGACCCAAATAGATAAAACCATCGTAGTATCTGCTCTTGCCCTGGGAGCCCTGGGAGGGCTCTTGCTGGGCTCTTATCTCTGGCGGAATATTAATAGTGAACATAGCCTTTCCAGTCATCTGGGAACCCTAAGCAAGGTGGTGGAAGAGGTCGAAAATTTCGATCTGGATGAGGCAGACCTGTTGAAGGAACGAATTGAAAATCTTATCAAAACCATAAAAGAAAGTTATGGCGAGTCTTAAATCTGGCATCGATAAACTCTCGGGCGACTCTAAAACCCTGGTTGAGGACTATGTGAAATTATTTTCCATTAAGCAATCTGAAAAACTGGCACTGCTTCTGGGTATTCTGTTCAGCTTTTTCATGCTGTCTCTGCTGCTGTTAATCGTAATTCTGTTTTCATCCTTTGCCCTGGCAGCCTGGTTAAATAGTATCCTGTCGGGAGCATACACGGGCTTCCTGATTATGGGGGGGCTGTATGTGCTTCTCACCATACTTCTGCTGCTTCGCATCATTTTAAGTAAGACTCCGTTCATGGCTAATTTCTTCTCCAGGCTCATTGCAGGCATCCTGAGAGTAAAGCATGATGGCACCAACGACTTGAAAGGCTTGAGGCACAGCAGCGACAAACTTCAGCAAAAGATTGACAGCGGGCAGGAATTGATCAAGACTGACTTACAACTCCTGCGCTATTCTATTTTTGAAAATATACTGAAGGAAATTCTTGGCTTGTTTAAGGGCAGGAAAAAAGAAAGCAGATCCAGTGAAGCTGAATCTGCCGATGCCTAATAAGCGTCAACGATATCCCATACAAATGCGCGGATACCCACATCCGTATTCTCTTCGTCGAGTTTTTTTATACCCTCAAGGACAGCAGACACAGTATCATCCTCCATCACGGCCATCCTGGCCGTGTTCTGCTCAGGCCAGGTGTGGGTGTTCATATGGGGTGGACCATCCACGCTGCCCCGGCCTGTGAGGTCGGTCCAGCGTGTAAATCCCCTGATTTTCAATTTCTCAAACAGGAACTCTACCTTATCAGTTTGTGCCTGGTTATATACTATAAATACAGCTTTCATCTCTAATTATTTTCGGGATTGCCCTCCCCAATTCCATTCATAAAATCATATGCCACCTTGGCCTTCCTGGCATCACTTCTGCGTAGCATCATATGGTATACGACAGGTACCAGTATTAAGGTTACAATAGTGGAGAAGATTAATCCACCAATTACTGCAATTCCCATGGGACTCCAGATTTCAGATCCGGAACCTGTACTCATTGCAAGGGGCAGCATAGCAAGGATAGTGGTCAGTGAGGTCATAAGCACAGGGCGCAATCTTGATTGCCCCGATTTTACGATCGCCTCTTTCAGTTCCAGTCCGCGCTCACGCATCAGGTTGATATAGTCCACCAATACAATGGCGTTTTTCACCACGATTCCGATCAGCATCACTCCCCCGACCATAGAAATCACGCTCATGGTAGTGCCCGTGACCACATGGGCCAGGACTACCCCCGTAAAGGCGAAAGGAATGGAGAACATGATGATAAAGGGCATTTTCAAAGATTCGAACTGGGAGGCCATTACCAGGTAGGTAAGTATCAGGCTAAGCAGCAGTAGCAGCATCAGGTCCTTCATGGATTCCTGCATATCCTCGACGGCACCACCCATCTGGATATTTACGTCCGGAGGGATGTCCATGTTGTTGATTTTTGCCTGGACTTGTTCCGCAATCATATTCAGTGGAACCTTATAGGGAGTGATGGAAACAGTAACCATTCGTTCCCGGTTCTTGCGCTCGATATTGGGTGGTGACCAGTGCTCCTCTATGTCGGCCACTTCGCCCAGACGTATGACCTGGTTCTGCATATTCATCAGGGCAATATCTTTCAGATCAGAAAGGGAGCTGCGTTCCTCCTCCACGAAACGGACCACAATATTGTATTCGTCGCCTTCCTCCCGGTAGCGGCTCATATAGGGACCCTCTACCCGGTTACGCACAGAATTGGCAAGGGTGTAAGTATTCAGACCATGCTGGGCCATCTTTTCCCGGTCCGGAACAATCTGTAGCTCTGGTTTTGATGGATCGCGGCTGACATTGATATTGGTTGCCCCCGGTATAATGCTAACGCTGTCTGCCAGGGCATCGGCAATCTGGGAAGTGGTCTCGAAATCGTAACCATAAATCTCCACCACCACATTGTTTTCGGTAGTACCTCCCATTCCCCCATTGGGGACCACATCAAAGGTGACAATCTCCGGGATGGTCTCCAGGTATTCGGTGAGCATGTTGCTTAGATCCCAGACGTCGCGTCCTCTGGTTTCCAGATCCGTCAAGGTAAAGTTGACATTGATCCGGTGGGATCCACTTTCCATGAACAGGGCCATGATCCCCCCCTGGTCGTCCGATCCCGATGAGGTATAATAGAATTGTGCCTCGGGCATATTTTCTTCGATAAATGCATCAATTTTTCGAGCCACTTTGGTGGTTTCGTCTACTCGCAGACCTGTCTGTAATTCAATGGCAGCGGTCATGGAGCCCTGGTCAGCCTCCGGCATAAACTGGAAGCCCATTCCACCTGCCATCATCATGGATCCCAGGAAGATCACAAAGGCAGTGATCATGGTGCCCCATCTAAAACGGAGTACAAGTTGCAGCGTGCGACCATAAAAACCGTCCAGCCGGTTCAGGAATCGCCCGATGGTATTGTCATAAGAGAATTTCCGGACTCTCTTCGGCTTCTTTCTCAGCTTCATCATTTTTGAAGCCAGCATAGGAGTCAGGGAGATGGCACTTACGGTAGAAGTTACCACGGTGATGGTGACTATATAGCCCAGGGGGCGGAACAATTCACCGGTCATACCACCAATCAGGGTAAGTGGCAGGAACACAGCAACCACAGTCAGTGTGGTTACGATAACTGCCAGCCACACTTCATTTGTGGCATAGATGGCCGCCTCCCGCGGCCGTGCCCCTCGTTCAACATGTTTGGTAATGTTCTCCAGGACCACGATGGCATCATCTACCACCATCCCGATGGCAATGGACAGGGACGACAGGGCAATAACGTTGATGGAGCCTCCCGATATATAGAGATATATAAAGGAGACAATCAGTGATATGGGAATGGTCAGGACCACAATAAAGGTGGCCCTCCAGCGTCCCAGGAAAAACAGTACAACCAGGATCACTGCGATGGCTGCATACATCAGCGTATTGGACAGATTATTGATGGAGTCCGAGATATATAAGGAAGAGTCCCAGAAGGTGGTGATCTCAATATCGTCAGGAAGGCTTTCAATTAGCTTGGGCATCATGGCGTTTATGTCCTCGGCTACCTGCACGGTGTTGGCCCCCGACTGTTTCTGGATCACAATTCGCATCCCGTTCTTACCATTCAGACGCTCATCCAGTGAAGTGTCACGGATGGTGTCCCTGACAGTGGCTACATCACCCAGGTATACGGTTTGCCCGTTGAAGCTGGCCAGGACAAGGTCTTCGATGATATCGCTGGAAGGAAATTCTCCCTTGACCCTCAGGGGATAATCCATCATCCCCATTTCCATGTTTCCTGCAGGCAGGTTGAGGTTTTCAGCATTGAGTACTCCGGCGATCATCTCCACGCTTACATTGTAGGATTCCATCTTACGCGGATCGATGTCCACCTGGATTTCCCGGCCCGGTGCACCCATCAGTCCCACGGATCCCACTCCGTCGATCCTGTTGAGCTGGTTTACCACTTTTTCGTCCAGGATATTGGCAATGGCCTCAAAACTCTCATCTGCTGTGACCCCGTAAAACAGAATGGGCATGGCACTGGAGCTGAATTTAAAGAGCATGGGCTTTTCTACTTCCTCGGGAAGGAAGGGTTCTATAAAACTGATCCAATCTCTCATTTCATTGGAGGCCTCATCCAGATTGGTTCCCCATTCAAATTCACAGACCACGACTGACATGTTATCACGCGATGTGGATGTGATATTCTTCAGATTGCCAACCGAGTTCAGTCCATCCTCAATGGTCCGGGTCACATTGGTTTCAATATCGACAGCACTGGCGCCCGAATAGGTGGTGATCACAGATATGGCAGGAAAATCGATATCCGGGTAGAAATCAATGGGCAGCT
Organism: Bacteroidota bacterium; assembly: GCA_030637895.1. Lineage (GTDB taxonomy): Bacteria > Bacteroidota > Bacteroidia > Bacteroidales. The sequence goes on from DAOWFP010000144.1 coordinate 16,742, forward strand.
TGTTGAGGGAGTATCCTCCCATTACCAAGAGTGCCACAAAGATCATTATTGTTGTGATCGGTCGTTTGACCGCGTTTCCGTAAATACTCATCTTCAGATGCTTTTAAATTAATCAGTCACTACATTTACCGGGGTGCCGTTTTCCAAGCGGCTCTGTCCTGCATAGATCAGCTGCTCTCCTCCCTGGATTTCCGGAGAAGAAATCTCCAGCTGGTCATCATGTCTCTTGACTATCTGTACAACGACCTTCCTGGCAGTTCCATTCTCATGAAGCATGACATATCTCTGGTTGGTTCCCGTTTGTTGCATGACTGCAATGGAAGGTACAATCAGAGCCTCAGCCTCGCCCAGCTTCAGGCTTACCCGGGCAAACATTCCCGGAGCCAGTTTGTGCTTCCTGTTGGGCACCTTCACCTCCACGGTAAAGGTCCGGGTAGCCGCACTAACAGTGGGGTGGATTCTGAGAACTGTTCCCTGAAAGACTTCATTGGGGTATACATCGGTGGAGACAGTGGCTTTCATTCCCTTTTTGATCAGCGGAATATACTTTTCGCTCAGGTTAACTAAGACTTTCACGGGATTCACCTGGATCATGGAGACCAGTGCTGCTTTCCCCACAGGGGTGTTGGGGGCTGGGGTAAATAGCTCACCATCGTTGTAGTATTTGCCGGTGATCACACCGGAATAGGGAGCCCTCAGCATGGTATTTTCCTCCAGATTCAGCAACACCAGCTGGGTCGTCTCCACCTGTGCCTTCATCTGGTCATAGGCCTGTTCTGTAATGGAACCGTACTGGAGCAGGGTATCCATCCTGGCCAGGTCGGTCAAAAGCTGCTGAAACTGCAATTGTGTCTGGTCCAGCTGAGTCCGGTCCAGCTCCACCAGAAGCTGACCCTTTTTCACATGATCATTTACTTCCACCTTCACAGAGCGTATACGGCCCGAGAGGGCAGGTGATAGATAAGTTTCCTCGTATGCGACCACTGTAGAGGTAATGTTCTGAGTGATGGCGATTTCTTGCATGCTTAGCTCCATTACTTTAACCGGCTGGGCTTTTACTTCAGCGGTGGCCGATTCAGTGTTTGAAGCAGCTCCCGGAGGCTGCATATCACAGGCTGTAAATGCTGCGCCGGCAATCAGTGTAATCAGGGCAATTTTTATTGTTTTCATGGTGAATATGGTTTTCATAATGGGTCTAGTTTTCATCTCACTTGGGTACTATAAATTGTTCATCAGTTTATCCAGTTGCAGTTTGGCATTCATAACATCCATAATGGCTGTCAGGTAATTGTTCTCTGCATTCAGATAGTTGTCATTGGCAATGGTGAGATCGAGGCTGGTGGCCATTCCCTGCTCAAACTTACGCCGGAAGCTATCAAAGACACGTTGGGCCACCTCCACATTCTCCTGCTGGGTAAAATAATTGTCCAGGGAGCTTTGCAGGTTAAATTTATACTGCTTCTCCTGAAGCATGAGCTGATCTTCCATGATATCACGGCTGACCTGTGCCATATTGTAATCAATCTTGGCCTGGTCGACCCGTGCCTTTCTCATACCACTGGAGAAAATCGGTACTCCCATGGACAGGCCAACCATATGGTTGGGATTCATATCAAAATCGGTGGTAAGGATCTTGGCGTTGTAGTTGTAAAAACCTGTAATGGTTGGAGCATAATTCCACTGCTCCAGTCCAAGCATTTTCTTGTTGATTTCTTCCTGGGTCTTCATGATCTTGTAAGTCACATTGTCATCAACGACAAAAGGCTTATCCAGGGCAGATTCGGCCTGCATGTCGGTAAAGAGTGACTCAAGTTCATCGGTCAACTCAATACCCACATTGGTCTCCAGGCCCAGCTGGAAACGGAGCAGATTGTAGTTTAGCTCCAGGCTTCGCTGCAGCGAAGTGGTTGCATTGGAAAGCTGATTCACCGTAATGCGGATCTGATCCACATCGGTCTGCTCCGCCATCCCGGTCCTGAACATGATCTGGGTCTGTTCAAGGGTCTCTTCCAGGTTTTCCAGGTTTTGCCTGATGATCTCCAGCGACTCTTCAGTAATCAGGACCAGGTAGTAAGCGCTGATCACCGATTCTTTGATGTTCAATTCATTAAAATCCAGGTTTTGCTCAGATATGAGCATCGCCAGCTTGGCAGTTTGGATTCCAATAATATACTGTCCGCTGAAGATCAGCTGGTTTACCATCAACTTGGCACTGGCCTGGTCTGACAAAAGGATGGTGCTGGGAGGCAGCATGCCTTGAAGAACTCCATTATAGTAGGTATTTGCTCCATGCACAGCCAGATCTTGCGCGGTGTAGAAGGGGAAGGCATCCTGGGTTTGATTGAAGGCATCCTGTAATTGGTCCATGGTAAAGTCAGATCCATCACCCATTCCAAAGCTGAATTCCAACTCATAGTTGAAAAAGGATGAATAGTCCATTCCTCCTTCTATCTGAGGCAGGCCCTGTGAAATGGCTTCCCAGTTTCTTGCACGGGCTCTATCAACTTCGAATCGAGCATTCTTTAAGGGCTTATTGAAGGAAATGGCGTGGTCCACGGCCTCCTGCAGGTTCAGAACCAGATTATCCGGCACTTCCTGACAAGTTCCCTGGGTTAATACCCCCATGGAAAGTATTAGCGTAATTAGAATGATGATCTTTCTGTTTTTCATATCTCGGTCGTTTATTCTTCGTCTGTTTTATTCTAAAATGGGTTTGCATTCTACCAGGAGCTTCCGCCCCTTTTTTGTGGATATTCCCCTGAAAAAGGGAACAAGTATATGGTCGAACATTTCTTTATGCTGGAAACCTGCATCGATCATAGTGCTGTCGTGACCAAAAAGGTCAAAGAGTGCATGGATGGTATGATTAACTAAATCGATATTGAAGTCGGATCTGAATACCTCCTGTTCAATACCTCTCTCAAGCAATTTCCTGGTCAGGCTGTAATCGCGCATTTCACCAGGCTCAGAAAATTCTTTAAAGACTTTCTGGTGGTATTTCTTGAAATCGTTGAAAAAAGCAGGGCTCGTCCGCTGCATCTGATTAACCGTCATCTTGATGATCCGGAAGAGGGCCTCAATGGCATTGTCCGATTGATCAATCAGCCTGTGAGCCTCATTTGAGGATTGTTTCTTATAATACTTAATGACCTCCTTCAGGAGGGTATCTTTGTCCTTAAAACGCTCATAAATGGTACGCTTGGAGATGCCCATCTCCTCGGCAAGCGAGTCCATGGTCATGCTTTTGATTCCGTACTTCCCAAACAGCAATCCCGATTCAATTAGGATTCTTTCTCTGACTTCCACTTCTTGCTAAATTTTCGGCAAGTATATGAAAACTTTTTTAGTTTTTTTAGTTTTCAGAAGAAATTTTAGTAAAAAATCGGCCAGTGGTTATTTTGGGTCGGTGAACGAAGCTCCGGAACAACACAACACCATTTTTTTACTACTTTTGCGGGCATGAATATTCCATCTAAATATGATCCAGCCAGCGTGGAGGACAAATGGTACTCCTACTGGATGGAGCATGGCTTCTTCAGGAGCACTCCCGACCAGCGTGAACCATACTGTATTGTGATCCCGCCACCCAATGTAACGGGTGTGTTGCATATGGGACATATGCTAAATAATACCCTGCAGGATGTATTGATCCGCCGGGCCCGTATGCAGGGAAAAAATGCCCTCTGGGTGCCGGGGACCGACCATGCTTCCATCGCCACCGAAGCCAGGGTGGTGAACAAGCTGGCCGAGGAGGGGATTAAAAAAACCGATTTGAGCCGGGAGGATTTTCTGGAACACGCCTGGGAATGGACCCATACCCACGGAGGAATCATCCTGGAGCAGTTGAAAAAGCTGGGAGCATCCTGCGACTGGGACCGCACCTGTTTCACCATGGACGAGGCTCTGTCGGAGAGTGTAATTAAGGTGTTTGTGGACCTGTTCAAGAAAGGGCTGATCTATCGTGGTGTAAGAATGGTGAACTGGGATCCCCAGGCCCTTACTGCCGTATCTGATGAGGAGGTTAATCATAAAGAAGTGGCCTCCAAGTTATACTACCTCAGGTACCAGTTGGAGGGAGAAGAGGAATATATCACCATTGCCACCACCCGTCCAGAAACCATTCTTGGCGATACGGCCGTTTGCGTGCATCCGGAGGATGAGCGCTTTGGTAAATTTCACGGTAAGAAGGTGCTGGTACCACTGGTGGAGCGTTCCGTTCCTGTTATTGTGGATGAATATGTGGACCGGGAGTTTGGTGCCGGAGCACTAAAAATCACCCCTGCCCACGATATAAATGACTATGAGCTGGGACTGAAACACAACCTGGAATCCATCGATATTTTTAACGACGATGGTACCCTGAATGAGGCGGCCCAGGTGCTGGTGGGTGAAGATCGCTTTAAAGCAAGGGAACTAATTGTACCCATGCTGGAGGAAGCAGGGAACCTGGTTAAAACAGAGGACTACATGAATAAGGTGGGCTTTTCGGAGCGCACCAATGCGGTGATCGAGCCCAAACTGAGCCTGCAATGGTTCCTGAAGATGAAGGAGCTGGGTGCACCGGCACTGGAGCATGTGATGAATGACGATGTGCAGCTTCAGCCTGCCAAGTTCAAGAATACATACCGCCACTGGATGGAGAATGTGAAGGACTGGTGCATCTCCCGCCAGCTCTGGTGGGGTCATCGCATTCCTGCTTATTTCTATGGAGAGGGGCCCAACGATTACGTGGTTGCCGATTCCATTGAAGAAGCTATACAACTTGCCGAGGAGAAGACAGGGAACACATCTCTGCAGGCTGCCGATCTCCGTCAGGACGAGGATGTTTTAGATACCTGGTTTTCTTCCTGGTTATGGCCCATTTCGGTCTTTGATGGCATTCGTTATCCCAACAATGAGGATATCAACTACTATTATCCTACCAATGACCTGGTAACTGCTCCTGAAATATTATTTTTCTGGGTGGCCCGTATGATTATTGCAGGGTATGAATACCGCAATGAAAAGCCCTTTAACTCGGTTTATCTTACCGGGATCGTTCGAGACCACAAACGGAGGAAGATGTCCAAATCGCTGGGCAACTCCCCTGATCCCATCGAGCTGATGAAGAAATACTCTGCAGATGGTGTCAGGGTAGGGATGTTGTTTTGTTCACCCGCAGGAAATGATCTTCTTTTTGATGAGGGACTTACCGAGCAGGGGAGGAACTTCAGCAATAAAATATGGAACGCCTTTCGCCTGATCAAAAGCTGGGAGGTAGATCCCGGACTAAAGCAGCCTGCACATTCGGTCGAAGCAGTAGAGTGGTTTGAGGCGCAGATGGCAAAGGCCTTTATGGAGGTGGATGATCAATTTGGTAAATACCGGATATCTGATGCCCTGATGATCGTATACAAGCTGTTCTGGGACGAGTTTAGCTCCTGGTACCTGGAGCTTATCAAGCCGGCTTATCAAAAGCCAATTGATGCACGAACCTATGAGCAAACAATAGGGTTTATAGACCAGCTGCTGCATATGCTCCATCCCTTTATGCCCTTTATCACAGAGGAGATTTGGCAGCTTATCAGTGAACGGGAGAAGGGGGAGAGCCTGATGGTTTCTTCCATGCCAGCTCCGGAGCAGTACAACAAGGAGATTATCGCAAAGGTTGAGGCGATCAAGGAGGTGGTTACTCAAGTCCGCAGCATCCGCAATGATAAAAATATTCCTCACAAGGAGGCGCTGAAATTGAAAGTTCGCATCTCTTCAGGTGCTGCTTACCATAACCAGCTTGAGTCATTGATAGTTAAACTGGCCAATCTGTCGGATGTTGAAATCGTTCAGCAGGAGCCAGCCAGTGCGGTTTCCTTTATGGTCAGGAATGTGGAATACTTCCTTCCCCTGGATGGCCTGGTGGACAGTGCCGAGGAGATTGAAAAGCTTGAAGCTGAACTGGAATATACTCGTGGTTTCCTTCTTAGTGTGCAGAAGAAGATGAGTAACGAACGCTTTGTTCAGCATGCACCGGCTCAGGTTGTGGAAAAGGAGCAGCAGAAGATGGCCGATGCGGAAGGTAAAATTACCATGCTGGAGGCTCAGATAGAGAAGCTTAAGGGGCAAGCCTGACACGGCTCCACCCTTCCTCAATGAGGGTATACTCGATTCGATCATGCAGACGGTATTTGCCGCCCTGCCAGAACTCCATGCGCCTGGGATCTATGGCAAATCCTCCCCAGTACTCTGGCCTTGGAACATCGTCTGTATTTTCAAACTTAAGAAGGTAACGTTGATATTCGCGCTCCAGGAACTCCCGGTCAGGCACCACGTCACTTTGAGGTGAAGCCCATGCACTAATCTTACTTTCAAAGGGCCTGGAGCTGAAGTAGAGGTCCGATTCTGTATCTTCCAGAGCTTCTGCATTTCCGGAGATCTTTACCTGGCGTTCCAACTGTGGCCAGTATAGATGTGCTGCCACTCGAGAATCGTGATTGATCTCCCTCGCCTTTCTGCTCCTGTAGTTTGTAAAGAAAATCAGCTTTGCTTGATCGATCTTCTTCAGCAGAACAATCCTGGAGGAGGGAGAACCAGAGTCGTCGACTGTGGAGAGTGTCATGGCAGTGGGATCAGGAATCCCCGAAGTTCTTGCCTTCTGCATCCATGCTACAAAAAGCAAGAGCGGATCGTCTGGTAAATTAAACTCGTCCATCCGATTCAGGTCATACTCCCTGCGTACCTCTCCAAACTCCTTATTACTCCATGCTGCCATCTTAAAATTCTGCTTTCAGGCTAAGATCCAGGCTCTGAATCTGGTGGGTAAGTGCCCCCACAGAGATAAAGTCCACTCCGCATTCGGCATAAGAGCGGATGGTCTCACTTGTAATTCCACCCGATGACTCTGTCTCAACCCGGTGGTCGATAAGTTGGACGGCTTTTCTGGTCATTTCTACCGAAAAGTTATCAAACATGATTCGTCGAACTCCTCCCATGGAAAGCACCTCTTCAATATCTTCCAGGGAGCGAGTTTCTACTACCATATCAAGATCCAGTTTTTTCTCCTCCAGGTAGGCCCTTGTTCCGGATATGGCCTTCCCGATGCCTCCGGCGAAATCGATATGATTGTCTTTGATCATAATCATATCGTAAAGTCCGAAGCGGTGGTTCACTCCCCCTCCCAGTCTGACCGCCTCTTTTTCAAGGAATCGCATACCGGGAGTGGTTTTCCTGGTATCCAGGATTTTTGTTCCAGTTCCTTCCAGCAAGCTTACATAAGCAGATGTGGTAGTGGCGATGCCGCTCATGCGCTGCATCACATTCAGTACCAGCCGTTCACACTGTAAGATCGTATGTACCTTCCCCTTAACCCGGAATACCAGGTCGCCTGGTGAAATGGCACTGCCATCATTCATCAGCGGGAGTACTTGAATCTCTGGATCAAAGCGGTGAAAAATGCGCTGGGCTACTGCAAGTCCAGCCAGGATCCCGGCCTCCTTGACGAGCAGTTTTGCCGAACCGGAAGCATCAATGGGTATGGTGCTGAAAGTAGTATGATCCCCCTCCCCGATGTCCTCACTGAACCACCGGTCTATGGACGAATCAAGGTCGTGGAGTGAGTTCATATTGAGACTCCTTTTCTATACTCAGGTAGTAGATTAATCGCTCGCCATCTTTATTAAGAAAGAACATATTAACCCTGAAGTTGCCATTTGAGGTGCTCAGGCTCCCAATGGCATATTTTGATTGTTCCTTGGTTCCCTCGAAGGAGATGGTGAAAGCTGTGGGAGTATGACTCTTAAAAAAACTCTCCAAAATTCTGCTTGCCTGGTTTTTGCTGGTTTCATATTCCTCTTCCAGAATGGTCATTTCCAGGCTCTGATGAAACCAGGCCGACATGGCAGTAGCGTCTCCTTTACGGATGGCCTCAGACAGATCCGCAGGAACAGTCTGGCTCAAAACTTGTGGGAGAACCAGCATGTTCAGCAATAAAATAGTTAATATCCTCTGTTTCACTTTATCTAAATATCAAGTATGTTTGTATCTCACCGCAACTATTGGGCCAATTTAATGGTCCTTGCAAGATACAAAAACCTGTCGATTTATCCTTTATGCGCATTACACTCATTGAAAGCGGAAAGACAAAGGATCCTTTTATAAGGGAGGGTGTGGAGCTCTTCAGGCAAAGGTTAATTCATTACGTACCGTTCCAGATAGAGACCCTTCCTGACCTGAAGAACACCCGGAACATGAATATGAAGGAAGTACAGGAAAAGGAGGGAAAGTTGTTACTGAAGCGCTTGAAACCAGGTGATTTTATGATCTTGTTGGATGAGCGTGGCAAGGAATACCATTCCATCTCATTTGCCGAGTATCTCAATGGACTGGAGGGAAGGGTTAACCACCTGCTGTTTGTTATTGGCGGACCCTATGGATTTTCTGAAGAGGTCTATGCCAGGGCAAATGCAAAGTTCTCACTTTCAAAACTGACTTTCTCCCACCAACTTGTCCGGGTTATATTTATGGAGCAACTCTACAGAGCCTTTACAATTCTAAAAGGAGAACCCTACCACCATGCCTGATCAAAAATCATATCCCAGATTCATTCTGCTGCTGGCAGCCTCGGTTCTTATGGTGGTGGGAATTATATCGGCTGCGCTTTCCAGAGAGGGAAACTATTCTGAGAAAGATGCACGGATCTTCGAAAAGACTTTACATAAAAAGGAGCGCCTGTTGAAAGAGGAGTTCAGGGAACTGGAAATACTCCTTAGAAGTGATTCGGCCACCGGGGTTCTTGACAGGAAATCCATTGAATACCAGGAGTTGGCTTCAAAGGAGGGCATTTATGTATTCTACTACGACCATGGGATTCTGAAATACTGGTCCGATCATACGGTGCCAGTGGCAGATAAATGGAGACCACGAATGGACAGGCCCTTTATCTCTTTGAGGAATGCATACTATGTAACAGTTATTCAGCCTTTTGATAAGGGCACTTTGGTGGGGATGATCGAGGTGAAGACCCGCTACACCATCCACAATGAGTTCTTAATTAGCGGATTTCAGCGTGATTTCAAACTTGGTCCTGAAGTGGAAATTGAGTTTTTTGAGGCCGATGGATCAGAACCTGTATATAATGATGCCGGAGACTACCTGTTTTCCCTCGATTTCTCTGAGGCCGGGCCCAGGTCGGCAGGTTTGAAAGTACTTGCCATTTCCTGCCTGCTTATGTCCCTGCTGCTCTTTTTTGCGGGGTCCTGTTCCGTATTGAAACATACTTCAGGCAGGCTTAGGTACCTTTGGCTGGGTTTTATAACAATCCTGATTACCGGAAGTGTAGTGGCCATATTTCAATACTCCTTCCCGGCTCTTCTAACCGATACGGAGCTTTTCCAGCCTGATATTTTTGCCAGTCGCTTCTTCCCCTCCCTGGGGGCCCTGCTGGTAAGTTCTATTTCGGCCCTGCTTTTGGGCGGACTCTATTACCTCTTTGGAAATCTGGAGGAGATTGGATCGGAACGCTGGAAAAGAGGAACAGCCACCGTGTTGTTTGTGGTCGCCGCCCTGCTTTTCCTGGTGATTGAGCAACTGATCCACATTCTGGTGCTGGACTCAAGCATCTCTTTCGAGGCCCACCGGGTTACTACCTTTACCGGCAATACGGTGGTGGGATTATGCGTAATTATAATGTGGTTTCTCCTGCTGGGTCTGGTCCTTGACAAGGCGATCCAAATGCTTTCGGGCTCATCATGGAGACCATTGCTGTATGGATCAATATCCATGTCTCTTACTTTCCTGGTGGCCCTTCTCTTTCCGGGTATGCAGAGCTCCTGGCCGGGCTGGATCGCGCTTATGCTTATTTTGAGCGGACAGCTTTATATCAGGCACCACCAGAAGGGACGCATCCCCTTTTCACGTTTTACCTTCCTGGTCCTTTTTATCTCCATTATTATGACCTTCCGGCTCCAGGAGAACAATCGCATCAATTTGGAACGACAGCTGGAGGTGGAACTTGTCAAACTCTCTTCGGAGCATGATCCGGTGGCCGAAATGCTGTTTGGGGAAATGTCCATGGCCATACGGAACGATTCAATTTTTGCACAATATTTGAATCAGGGCTATATTGACATTGGCCAAATGGACCAGATGGTAAACAGATTACGCCGGAATTATCTCTCGGGATACTGGACTAAATATGATCTGCAGGTAACTGTTTGCCGGCCTGATGATAACGTCTATCTTGAGCCTCCCGATGATACATGGGAACACTGCTATTCCTTCTTCAATGAGATGATCCAGGAGAACGGTATAAAGGTCCCCGGGAGTGATTTCTATTATTTGGACAACCTGAATGGCAAGATCTCTTATCTGGCATCGATCCCCTACTACCGGGCCGAGAGTGAACACAGGGTTTATATTGAGCTCAACTCGAAGATTTTCTCCGAAGAACTGGGATATCCCGAGTTGTTACTGGATGCCCACTATAGCTCATTTACAAGTTCCCGGTTCTCCTATGCCAGGTACAATGGGGGAGAACTTTTAACCCAGAACGGAGATTTTCCATACAGAACCACCTGTACACACTACACCAGCAGGGAGCGGGAATTTGAGACCATCACCACCGATGGCTACGACCACAGCATTTACAATGTGGATGAGCAGAATACCATTATTATGGGGAGTCCCTCCATAACCCTGGTAGACTACCTGATCTTCTTCTCTTATATTTTCGCCTTTAACTTTCTTATAATAGCATTGGGATATTCTGTCATTGTTATACGAAATCGGCCCTCTTTAGACATGAGTTTTAAGAACAGGATCCAGAGTTCACTGGTGGGAATTCTTTTTCTCACATTTGTACTGATCTGTTCCGGAACCATCTATTTCATCATTCAACAGTACCGGGTCGAGCACAATGATAACCTGAGGAATACTATGCGCTCTGTCTATATCGAGCTGATCCATAAACTGGAGTTTGAAGAGGATCTGGAGAACTGGTCGTCCGACAGTTATTACAACCTGGATGAGTTACTAAGAAAATTTTCCAATGTATTTTATACCGATATCAACCTCTATAACCAGGAGGGCAACCTGCTGGCCACCTCCCGCTCGGAGATATTTGACAGGCAGTTACTCAGTAAGCGGATGAACCGGCTGGTTTATGAAAATCTCTCCCAGGGGAATGCATCGGAGTATATTCATAATGAGAATATTGGAGAGATGAAATATATTTCTGCCTATGTGCCCCTTATGAACAGTGAAAATAAGTTCCTGGCCTATTTGAACCTGCCCTATTTTACCCAATCGGGAGCCCTGGCAAGAGATGTAACCAACTTGGTGGTCGCTGTAATTAATGTCTACATGATCCTGATTCTGCTTATTCTTCTGGTGAGTGTATTTTTGGCAGACCGGATCACACAACCGCTCCGGATGATTCAGAGCCGCATTGCCCAGGTAAGCCTGAGTCAGAAAAATGAGATGATCCATTACAATCGCAGCGATGAGATCAGGGGTCTGGTGGAAGAGTATAATTATATGGTGCAGGAGCTGGAACGAAGTGCAGGATTACTTGCACAATCGGAACGAGAGTCCGCATGGCGCGAAATGGCCAAGCAGATAGCCCATGAGATAAAGAATCCCCTGACGCCAATGAAGCTCAATGTGCAGCATCTTCAGCGCACTATTGCGGAAGGAAAGGACAATCCCGCTTTGGTGAACCGGATCTCTGCCACATTAATCGAACAGATCGACTCCCTGTCGGCCATCGCTCGTGAGTTTTCCGATTTTGCTAAAATGCCAAAGGCAAGAAATACCCGCATTAATCTGGTTCCCAAGCTGGCCAGCCTGCAGCAACTTTTTGAAACCACCGACAGGGCGAAGATCCATATTGACATGGGAAAACATCAAAAGGTATATGTGATAGCCGATAAGGAGCAGTTGATGCGGGTCTTTATCAACCTGGTGAAAAACGGGCTTCAATCTATCCCGGAGGGGGGGGAGGGAGTCATCCGGATCGGTCTGGAGACAGATAAGCATGGCTTGGTGAAGGTTACCATTGCCGATAATGGGAAAGGAATTCCCGAGGAGATCAGGGATAAGCTGTTCCAACCCAACTTCACAACCAAGTCTGGTGGAATGGGGATGGGGCTGGCCATTACCTATAATATAATAAGGTCCCTGGGGGGACGAATCTGGTACGACACAGTGTTGCACCAGGGGACCACATTCCATGTGGAGCTCCCGGAGTCCTTGGAAAAAAGATAAGAATCATATGTTTTTTTTGCTATATTACGATTTGATTGCCATAACAACCCTCGATTGAACCTGAAAAGAGCCATATACCTGGTTGTTTTATTAATGGGCTTTGCTACCCAGCAGGCCTATTCTCAGTCTTATACTCCCATAAGCGGGGATACCATCAACAAGTACACTGCTATCATTGGCATTCAGAGTGTCGATAACGCAAATCCAGACACAGTGGTGGTGGCCGATGCAACTGATTTCGATGTGGCCGATACTGTAATGGTTTATTGTGTAAAGGGAGCCACTATTGGCACCGGTGATCCTTCCTACCTTCCCGGCGATGACGCCTATCCAGCCGGCGACGATGCCA
>DAOWFP010000051.1 GCA_030637895.1 Bacteroidota bacterium
GGTTCCGATCCAGACCCGGTCGCCATCGGCACGCACACAAAAGATCTTATTGGCAGGTAGACCATTTTTGGTGGTAAAGGTTTCCCAATTACCATATTCGGGCATGGTGCTGCTCTTCTTCTCCGGCTCCGAGGCCATTAAAAGCATGAGTAAAATCAGACTTAGGGCAATTAAAATCAATCCTTTTCTCATCATTTCTTATTTTTTTTTGAAACGGAAGCCTCATATACTTCAGCTTCATCCATGTAATTTTCGGCATCCCCGATGGACTTCAGATACTCCACCAGGTCATTTAATTCGTTCTTCAACATATCATTGGCTACCCCATGCTCATCATGGTCATTAAACTTGGTCCAGATTTCCTCCAGGGTAGGGGCTTTCCCATCGTGCAGATAGGGGGCCGATTCATAAACATTGTTTAGCTGCGGAACATCGAACTTCATGGGATCGTCCGAGTCGGCCAGCGTTCCCACGTCTGTCATCTGCAGGTTGGTGAAATATGGGGGTGGGTGGCAGGTGTAGCACCGGTTCTCCACAGGGATCTCATTTCCATAGTTATCAAAATCGCGGTAGAAAATTTCTTTTCCCCGCTCTTGTGCAGCAGTTAGCTCATTATGTGGATTAAAGCGCAAGTTTGGTGGGTTCGGGTTCCCAACTACAATATACGCTACCAAGGCATCCAGCTCCTTGTGACTGAAGGCTTCGGTTCTGGTGAGGATGGTGGAGAATCGCATACCATCCTGTTTGTAGATGGTCTGGTTCTTTCCGTTCCATTTATAAGGGGGAATTTTACCTATATCTCTTAAGGTTTGCACATTGGCCAGGTTGCGTCCCATGTCCGTTCCGGCCATGTTGTATACCAATCCGTCTTCATGGACGTCAGGGTGGCAGGTATAGCAAGCATACTGGTTCTGAAAGGTGTGTCCCGCATTATTCAGCACTTGACGTCCATGACGTACCGGAGTGATCCTTTTGGGACCTTTCAGGTCGATGCTTCCCTCAGCAAGCAGACTTCCTGTGTTGAATACTCCGATCTGGTCGTCAAGCCGTTCTGCCACATAGAGTGTGTTTCCATCGGGCGACAGAACCATTCCTTTGGGATTGGACCCGGTATGAATCCTGCCGATCACATAGCGGCTGCTGATACCAAGGTGGTTAGCATAAGTTTCAAGCTGCTCATCGCTTGACTCGTTCAGAAGAGTTCTGATTTCATCCAGGTCGATGACCGAGATCATATCGACAGCACCGTGTGAGACGTAGGCTCTTTTGCCATCTGGGGAGATCACAATATCGAATGGATCAGCGTAGTAGGCGTTGGGTTCATCCAGCAGTAGCTGAACCATCCTGCCATTCTCCTTGCGTTCGATGATGCCAATGCCATGGGTCATCATCCATCCCCTTTCAATCTGAACAGCAGGGATCAGGTTCTTGGGCCGGATAAGAGTACTAAGGACCATATCGCCCGAAGGAGTGATCGCTACATTCTCCATGATGTAGGCATCTTTCCATCGTTTGCGTGCGGTGATTCTCTGCTGTTTGGTACCCGCAACTGTCATTTCCGTTAGGGGGGAGGTCATGTGCTCCACAGGGATCGAACGCCGGCTGGATACGTAGACTTCGCTGCCGTCGGGAGTGATGGCAGCTGAAACTGGATTATTTCCAACCTTCAGCCTTCTTCTCTCCTCTTGTGTTTCCAGGTCAATTATTGAAATATTGTTGGAGTAGGAGTTGACACTATAGAGCTGCTTGCCATCGGGTGAGATCACCATACCCGCAGGGCCGGTGCCACCCACCAGAGTATCGCTTATTCGGGAGTCTTTCAGATCAATCATATAAATGTTATCTGCCCACTGGTTGCTCACATAGGCGGACAAACCATCTTTGCTCAACAAAACAGTATGCGGCCTTTCTCCAACTTCAATTTTTTCAAGTACCCTGCCGGCGTCAGGGTCCACCACCACCAGTTCATTGGACTCCTGGCCCACCACATAGAGCCTGCTTCCATCCCCGGAAATTTCCAGATTGTAGGGAGAGACGTAAGTCTTATGCTGAATTTTAGCAAGGATATTATCCTGCTGGGTATAAATATGGCAGGTCCAGCAGGTAATGGGATGGTCATCCACCGCAGTCATATAGTTCACATGGGCTCTTGCTGCCCGTTGACCAATGATCAGTCCAACTGCCACCACAATCCCGATGGATCCGAAAATAAGTATGGGTTTCAATCGTATCATCTGCAATCTTCTCTTAATTACTGGTTTTCTTCATCTTTGCATGCAATACAACAGGATCCTCTTTTACTGCAAGAGGCTGTGTGTTTACAGGTGCCAGCTCAGGGTCTGCATGGCAACCCACGCAGGCACGACGTTCATTGGCCCTCAGGTAGATCCAGTCGGATGGTCCTCTGACGGTTTCACCCTGACTGTTCAATGTTTCAATACGCAGGGGGGTCTCTGCATCCAGCTTCAGGTAGAAGGAACCATCTGCTTTCACCTCCACCACGGCCAGCTCTCCATCAAGGCTTGATACCCTGATCCGGTCGGCAACCGTGTCTCCGGTGATTCCCTGGTTTACAGGGTTCATGGAGTGGTTGATATTTTGCGACATCAACAGAGCGGTTGGTTTATTGGGATCGACAGGACTGGGCAGGATCATGGGACGCTTCTCCAGAACAGCCACCAGAATAGGGTCTGTTATAGGGCCGCTCCCCTGATAAAGCATAAGGGGAGTCTCTTTTGTGTCTGCATCAAATGTATGGAGGGCATAGGGTTCACTATCGGAGGAGCGATAGGAGACCAGGTTGTTGCTTCCTTCCATTGGATAGACGGACAAAAATTCCCCGGGGAGTGACTCCGAGAGACTCTCCTGGGTATGCAGGGGACGTTTGTGTAGCACTCTGCTCAATTGACCTCCGGTCTCTATAAAATAGATATATCCTTCTGCAGATTCTACACCTCCGCCAGCAGGAAATGATTCTTCAGTTCCTCTGTAGTAAATCTCCGATTTGGTTCCATCGGGGCGCATCACCATTAATACTGGCTCCTTGGCTTCAGGATATTGCTGACTGCTGAAATATACCACACGACCCTCCTGAAGTACAGTAGCATGAATGTTAAAGGCTGGATTATAGGTGATCTGAGTTAGTTCTGTTCCATCCATCTGACAGCGGTGGAGGTCAAAAACAAGCTTTTCTTTTACAGTTCCTTCACGGCTGAATACCACAGTGCCATCAGGTAGTGGGGCGGGTTGGATACAGTTCTCCGGAAGATTGGTGACCCTGCTTGTGGCCCCCTTTTGAAGATCGGTGACCCAGATCTGCCAGGTCTGATCTCCCTCTTTTTTTCCCTGAAAATAAAGGTAGCGTCCATCATGGGAAAGTGCTGGTGCAGCAGCACTCTTAAAGTCACTGCTTAAAACTTTGGCTGGTTTTTCAGGGTTCTTAATATCAATGCTAATCAGTTGTGCTCCTTCGTAAGAACCCTGGCTGGATTCCTGTAACTCAACTGCCACTACCATTCCCTCATATGAGTTGCTGTTACACGAAAGGAACAATACACTGGCGACTCCAGCGTACACTGTCATTCGTAATAGATTGAACCATCTGCCGCTACTGTTCATCTGCTTTTTCATTCTTCTACTATAGTAAGGATCTGGTTGATTTCCAGGCTTTCCAGTCGCTGTATTTTTCCTGAGGGCCACTTGATTTCGACGAAATCAACTTTTTCGGCATCTGCAAGGCCAAAATGCATCCTGTGATCGTTCTGAGAGAGGTAACCGGTGGTGCTGCGTCTGACTCCCACCTGCTCCTTTTCCCCAGCTGATATTTTTACCAGCGCACCAATGGCATCACGATTGCTTTCAGTTCCCACCAGGTTAAATGTTATCCAGTTGTTCTCATCCCCCCTGTTGTTTCGAAGGAAGGAACCCTGATCGTCCAGGTTTACCACATAGCCATCCAGGTCGCCATCATTATCGTAATCACCAAAGCAGGCACCGCGTCCTACGTTTTCCTCCTGGAAATAGGCTCCCAGTTCCACGGAAATATCTGCAAATTTCTCCCCATCCACATTCTTAAATATCTGATCTTCTTGCCCGTAAAGGTGTTTTAATTCGCCATTCACCTTAAACAGATCCACATAGCCATCATTGTCAAAATCGATAAAGGAGGAGGACCAGCCCACGTGCTGGGCCGCGGCTATGGAGATCCCGGAAGGATAAGCCATATCCCTGAAAACACCACCACCCTGGTTCTGGTAGAGTGAGCAGTAGGTGTCGTCCGACATGAAGACATCGATCAGACCATCGCCGTTGTAATCGGCAAAGTCCACCGACATACTGATGGTGGCTTCTCCTGCCTGGTTAAAGGCCATCCCTGTAAGCGTCCCATGATCCACAAAGCCTTTCCCTTCCAGGTTGTGGTAAATGATGTTGACAATATGCTCAATAGCAACCAGAATTTCAACATAACGGTCTCGATTAAATTCAGCTTCACCAATACCCATGGCCCTGCCATCTGGGTTGGTGATTCCCATGGCTTCGGTAA
>DAOWFP010000027.1 GCA_030637895.1 Bacteroidota bacterium
CAGTTTCTTCATCCACTGGACCGCTTTACCGTTCTCTCCTTCAGCCAGTTGCTCTGATCGCATGGTAAACCCTGTGGAGAAAGTTTCAGGCAATATTACCAGGTCGGTATCCGATTCGGCCTTCTCCAGCATCCCTTCCAATAGCTGGAGATTGGCATCAATATCTTCCCATCGTAAATCTGCCTGTACCTGGCAAACCTTTAACTCTTCCTTCATCTTCGTTTAATTCAGTTAGAGATTAAATGTAATCCATTTTTTATACATTTACAGGTAACAATGAAACGCGATTATTGTTACATAACCTAATTACTACTTTTCATGGAGGTGTATTATATTCTTATCGTTGGAGTATTATTTCTCCTGGCTATTTCTGACCTGATTGTTGGTGTCAGTAATGATGCGGTGAACTTCCTCAATTCGGCCATAGGTTCGAAAGCAGCTCCCTTTAAAATCATTCTGGCCATTGCTGCGGCAGGAGTCCTGGTGGGGGCCGTTTTCTCCAACGGAATGATGGAGGTGGCCCGAAAAGGGATCTTCAACCCACAGTTTTTCGCCTTCAACGAGATCATGATCATTTTCCTTGCCGTGATGCTTACCGATATCCTGCTACTGGACTTTTTTAATACCATCGGTCTGCCCACATCCACCACTGTCTCCATTGTTTTTGAGCTCCTGGGGGCGGCCGTCGCTGTCTCAATCTACAAAGTTACCAGAGCTGTTGACGGTATACATAATGTTAGCGACTACATTAATGTGGAAAGTTCTGTGATGATCATTGTGGGGATATTCTT
This sequence comes from Bacteroidota bacterium, assembly GCA_030637895.1. Lineage (GTDB taxonomy): Bacteria > Bacteroidota > Bacteroidia > Bacteroidales. The sequence goes on from DAOWFP010000027.1 coordinate 792, forward strand.
GTCTGTAGTAATCGCGTTTAGCGTTGGGATGATCATTCAATGGATCGTTCGACTTGCCTTTTCATTCAATGTAAAGAAGACATTTAAATACTGGACAGGTGTCTGGGGGGGATTTGCCATCACAGCCATTCTTTTCTTTCTGCTGATCAAAGGGGCCAAAGGATCGACCCTGATTTCGGCTGATATGCTGGCAGTCATCAAAGAGAACACCACCCGGGCGCTTCTTATCAGCTTTGTGGGCTGGACTCTCCTGTTTCAGCTCTTAACGCTTTTTACCAGGATTAATGTCATGAAAATTACAGTGCTGATGGGTACCTTTGCACTGGCCATGGCCTTCGCAGGCAATGACCTGGTTAACTTCATCGGAGTTCCCCTTGCCGGTTTTGAATCCTTTAAAGCCTTTATGGCCTCAGGTAGCGGTGAGCCTTCAGCTTTCATGATGACCGCCCTGCAGGAAAAAGTAAATACGCCCATCTACTTTTTGATTGCTGCCGGTCTGATCATGGTACTAACCCTACGGTTTTCAAAAAAGGCCAAGTCTGTGACCGCCACCACCCTTAATCTGAGCCGCCAGGGCGAAGGATCGGAGCGCTTTGCTTCTTCCTCTCTTGCCAGGTTTCTGGTGCGGCGTGCTGTGGAGACCAGTAATGGTGTAGCCAGAATCGTCCCTCCAAAAGTTGTGAGTTTTGTAAATGGCAGATTTGATGCAGAGAATAATCGGGATGAAAAGGATCCAGGGGTGGCCTTCGACCTGATCCGCGCCTCGGTGAACCTGGTGGTTGCCAGTATTCTGATCGCCATCGGAACATCCCTGAAACTTCCCCTGTCTACCACCTACGTAACGTTTATGGTGGCCATGGGAACATCCCTGGCCGATGGTGCCTGGGGCAGGGAGAGTGCAGTATATCGCATTACCGGGGTTCTGACAGTAGTCGGAGGTTGGTTTTTTACCGCCTTCAGCGCCTTCCTGGCCTCCTTCCTCATCGCTTCACTCATTTTCTTCGGGAAACTTCCGGTGATCCTGATTCTGATCATACTCTCTGTCTTTTTACTCCTGAGGACCCATGCTTTTCATAAGCGGAGGGCAGAGAAGCAGGCGCGTATCGACAGTGAGTTCAGCACAGCCACAAAAGAGGTATTGAAATCTTGCGATAATGAGGTGAAAAGCACCATTAATAAAGTATCCCGAATCTTCCATTTGACCTACACATACCTCATGAAGGAGAAGCATAAAGAGCTGAAGAAACTTCGGAAAGAGGCCAAATCCCTGGGCAAAGAGATCAAAGTGATCCGTGATAGCATACCTGATACCCTCAGGAAATTTGAGGAAAATGAACTGGAGAGCGGGCACCACTATGTACAGGTAGTGGCCGTTATGAAGGAGATGAGCAACTCGGTGATGCATGTTGTTCAGCCGGCATACAATCACCTGGACAACAATCATCCACTGGATAAGGAGCAGCTTGACGTTTTAAATAGTTTCAATGAGAAATCGGACGAATACTTTGATTTTGTCATCACAATTTTGAAGACCAGGAAGTTTGACAGTCTCGATGAATTGATGAAACGCCGCGATGAGATGATCAATATAGCCAATGAAATTCTGGTTCAAAGAATTAAGATTCTGAAGAAAACCCAGAAAGGCGTTAAAATCAGTGTCACTTATATGGAAATGTTGTCGGAGTCCAAGAACCTCTTCATCAATGCCGTACACCTGGTAAAAGCGGAATCACTTCTCCATGAGTCTTTGACAAGAAACGGAATCGATATTGAGTCGGATCTTATGGATTGACTACTTTGAGACTTATGCCCTGTGTTCCTTGCGCACCAGGTCAAAAACTTTCTTGACCGGCGAGAAGGTTTCAATGGGTACATCCACAAAGAGGGTGAGCCAGCCTGCCATGGAACCGTTCCACAGACCGGGAAGCTCCAGGGCCCTCAGCGACCTCCCTCCCACCGATTTTTCAGATATGAAGCCTGTATTGGGGTCCACATAGCGACCCAGGCTGAATTTCTCCCCGCGGTAATCGCGCAGACTGCACACCAGGTCGACCGGGTTAAAATGTGTCGATTTCTGTACAATATTCACCTTCTCAGGATCCTCCAGATCGATCTGGGCCGATTCCACAATTTGCAGGCTTACCTCGCCTGATTCATTGCGTACATAGAAGGGACCTCCACCCGGTTCACCTTCGTTGCGAACCATACCGCAGACCCGTATGGGCCGGTTCATGGTATTGATAAGCCAAAGTTTCAAATCGCTCAAAGCCCAGCTTTCCAGCATTTCCGGAATAGCAAGACCCAGGCGTTCATGCAGATAGGATACGATGCTGTCGAGACGTGACTTCACAGGTTTCTCCTCTCCATCAAGCTGTTGCAGATAATAGAAGATTTTCGAACGGACCTCCAGCAGAACCCCGCCCAGGACCTGCTTCTGTTCGACCCTCAGCTTAAGCATTCTGTCCGGTACCACATTATCGATGTTGCTAATAAATACCAGATCACCATCCAGGGCATCCAGGTTCCTGATCAGCGCCCCGTGACCTCCTGGTCTGAAGACCAGGGTACCATCCGGGTTGCGGAAGGGTTCATTCTCCAAATCCACGGCAATGGTATCTGTTTCCGGTTTTTGAAATGAGAAGGAAAGATCAATGCTTACTTCCTGCTCCTTTTCAATTTTAGGCAGGATCCGGGCCGCTTCCGTCTGGAAGCTATCCAGATGCTGGGGCGAAACAGTCATATGTATCCGCACCATTCCATTGCGACTTTCACAATAGCTTACGGCCTCTCGCACATGCTCCTCAAAAGCTGTTCTGCGGTCCGTTTCGCTGTATTTGTGAAACTTCAGCAATCCCTTGGGCATATTCCCGTATTGAAGGCCCTCCCTGCCCAATAGACTAGTTAGTATCCCGGCAGGATCACTTTCCTCCCGCAGCTTCAGGTCCTCGTAAAAAGGATAGCGCTCCAGCTTTTTAAAAAAACGTGAAATATCCTTCTTGCTTTCGATCCACTCCTTCTGCGCCGTCAGATCTTTCCCTTCCAGGTTTTCAAGCGCTTTATGGAGGGCTTTAAACATCCGGGATGCTGCTCCGGAAGCTGGAATAAAGCGGATAATCCTGTTATCGGGAGCATTGTCCAGGTATATATTCCTATAATGTTTCTGGGCTCCTTCATTCAATAACATAATGCCCTTACCAGGCGTGGCCGCCATGGTAATGTCAGCAGCTTGGAAATTTTGCTGAAAATGTTTGATCTGCTGATTGATATTATCAATGCTGATTCCTTTGGTGCGGATCTGCTGAAGGTCTTTCTGTGTAAACATAAAGAGGGGGTTTTTACTATAACGCCATCAGGGGTCAATTGTTTTAGATCCCAATGCCGTTTCTGCCCGCCATCAGTGCTTCTTTATTGAGTTGAACCACATCCTCCCCTTTCCGTCCGAAAAGTGTATTTAGCGCGCCTTCCAGACGCTCCTGTTCAAGCCCCAGCTTGTCCATGGCTGCTCCAAGCATAACCATGTTGGATGCCTTCTGTGATCCAAGCTCCCTGGAAATGGCGGAGGCATCTATAATGAGATGATTCTCTACTTTCCGAATTTCCTCAAAAAGCGCATCTTCTGCAGGATAGTCTTCAATGTTTTCAAAGGTCTTGCTACTGGTCACCACCCAGCCATCCGGTGCCAGGAAGGGAAGATAGCGCAATGCTTCCATGGGCTCCACAGAGAGGATCATATCACAGCTTCCCTCCGGGATCAGATCCGAGGCAATGGGCGCATCTGAAATCCTCAGGTGCGACTGAACGGCTCCACCTCTCTGGCTCATGCCATGCACCTCAGCCTGCTTCAGGTTGAGTCCCGAATCAACAGCAGCTATGCCAATCACTGCAGCAATGGAAAGGATTCCCTGTCCCCCGACTCCTGCAAGTATAATATCCCTTTTCATATCCTTACTGGTTTATTAGTTCACTTACTTACTCCTCACCCGGCGGGAGGCGGTTTGGATGCACTCCCTCTGGGCAATAATCACCGAAACACCTTCATAGGCCAATTCATCGGCCACCATCTTCATGTTCTCCTCATGGTGCTTTTTCAATGGATTCATTTGCCTGAGATGCTCTTCCTCCACACCAAGACCCCGACAGATATCCAGGAGTCGATTGGTGGCATGTGATTCCTGTCCGCCAGTCATCCCGGTGGTGGAATTATCTGAAATAATGACCGTTACCGGTGTTTGCTCAACAACTGCATCCAGCAGTCCCGTCATTCCCGAATGGGTGAAGGTTGAGTCGCCGATTACAGCCACTGCAGGATGAAGTCCGGCATCGGAAGCCCCTTTGGCCATGGTTACAGATGCCCCCATATCCACACAGCTGTTAATGGCATTGTAAGGGGGAAGTGCCCCCAGGGTATAGCAACCAATATCGGAAAAGACCCGGCCTGGTCCGTAAGCCTCAAGCGCATCGCCCAGTGCATTGTACATATCAATATGACCGCAGCCCTTGCAAAGGGCCGGCGGACGGTTCTTAACAATCTCTGGTATTTCCCGTGCAGTTTCCGTGGCAATCTCCAGCGCCCTCTTAACCACTAGTGGATCCAATTCACCATCCCGCGGGATCAGACCATCCAGCCTCCCTCCAATGCGGTACTTGCTTTCCAGGGTGCCGGTGAGTGACTCTTCCAATATTGGAGCACCCTCTTCCAGTACCACCACATGTTCCACCTGTTTCACAAAGTCATTGAGTAAAGAAGCCGGAACCGGGTACTGTGATATTTTCAGCACCGGATATTTCAGTCCCGCTTCTACAGCCACCTCCCGGTAGTAGTTATAGGAGAGTCCGCAGGCTATGATTCCCTTGCTATAATCCTCCCCTGCCTCTATATGGTTCAACCCTGAGGTGATACTCTCCATCTCCAGCTTTTCCTGTGTGGCTAAGAGAAGTTTATATTTTTTTCTGGCCGGGGCGGGAAGCAGGATGAACTGCTTCAGGTCGGCCGGGAGCTTCATTTGGTTTTCCTCCCGAAGTTCCGAGCGCTCCACTGCCGATCGGGAATGGGCCAGCCGGGTGGTGATGCGGAGCATCACAGGCAAAGCGAATTTTTCTGAGAGATCAAATCCATAGCGCGTCATTTCGTAGGCCTCCTGCTGGGTGGCAGGTTCCAGAACAGGAATCATCGCAAACTTGCCATAAAACCTGGAATCCTGTTCATTCTGGGAAGAGTGCATGGATGGATCGTCGGCCACCACCACCACCAATCCCCCGTTCACTCCGGTCATCCCGGCATTTATAAAAGCATCAGCCGCCACATTAAGTCCCACATGCTTCATACATACCATGGCCCTTTTACCGGCATAAGACATGCCCAATCCGGCCTCCATGGCTGTTTTCTCATTGGCCGACCATTGCGCATGAACTTTCCGCTCTTTCGCCTCCTTCGATTTTTGAATATATTCGGTGATTTCGGTGGAAGGTGTGCCCGGATAGGCATATACGCCCGAAATGCCTGCATCCAGTGCACCCTGGCCTATTGCTTCATCACCAAGTAATACGAATTCCTTCATATACAACAGCTTTTGTGTTGCTCAAAAGTATACAAAAAATATACGAAGATGAGCTATTCTAAAACATGAACGAACAACACAAAAATGGCTTGTTCAGGAGATGATGGTGATCACCAGACGGCGTGTTCCTCCATGCTTTCGGAACTCACACAGGTAGATCCCCTGCCAGGTACCCAGGTTCAATTGTCCGTCAGTGATGGGAATCGTTACTGAGCTTCCAATTAAAGAGGCCTTCAGGTGAGCTGGCATATCATCACTTCCTTCATAAATATGGGTATATAGGGGATGATTTTCCGGTACCAGGTGGTTCATAAAGGCTTCGAAATCGTAGCGCACTGAAGCGTCGGCATTTTCATTCAGGCTAAGACCCGCCGAAGTGTGCTGGATCAGTACATGCATGATTCCTGTGTCGGGCAGTTGGCCTGCTGCTTCCTCAAGCAAAGAAGTAATCAGGTGAAATCCCCTGGGATGGGGCGGCAAGTTGAGTGTAAGCTGAATGGTCATGGCAGAAATAAAAGTTAATATTTCACAAAAATAGCCCTTAAATACTGCCGCCCGCTCTGTTTCCGGTGTTTTTTTATCTATTTTTGCCGCATGTTTTGGAGTCGGTATGGGGCATACATGCGGGTTTTGATGGGCTTGTTCATTCTAATGGCATTCACCTTTCAAGCAGCTGGTCAGCGCAAAAAGGATCAGAAGCAGGAGCTGGATGAGCACCTGGTTCAGTTTTCCGGCATGATACGGGATCTCCAGCATCGTCCGCTTCCCAATGTCAACATTATCATCCTCACTGAAAAAAGGGGAACCACCTCTGACCAAAGGGGTATGTTTTCCTTCGTGGTAAGGCCCAATGATACCATTTTGTTCAGCCATATGGGCCATAAAGGAACCATCCATGTGATCCCCGATTCCCTGGGAGGTCAGCAATATCCTGCCGATATTTTTATGGTCAGCGACACCTTTCACCTGGCAGAAGTAAGAATCTATCCCTGGAAAACCTACCAGCAATTTAAAGACGCCTTTATGGCACTTGAACTTCCCGATGACGACGAACAAAGGGCCTATCATAACATAGCACTGATCAAGACCCAGATTAAGATGAACCGTGACGGGGCCATTCCAAGTTCGTCCATTGCCTTCCGTGAGGTGATGAGACAGGAATACAACATGTTATATTCTGCCGGACAAACCCCCTACTATACCATCTTCGATCCCTTACGCTGGGCCAAGTTTTTTGAGTCTCTGAAAAAGGGCGACTTCAAAGAGGATTAATAAGATTCTGCACAATTTCCCAGGGCTTTCATTAGTTAATACTATATTCGGAAAATTTCTGATTGTGAATATTCGCCTGCTTCATTTTTTACTGATTCTGCTTGTCGCTACAGTAGTGAATGGACAGGATTCCGGAACCTTGAAGGGAAGTGTCAGGGACAGCATTGGAGATCCTGTGGAATTTGCCAATGTGGCCCTCCAGGGAACACAGGTGGGTACAATGACCAATCCGGATGGAAGCTTCACCCTGGAGGTCCCTTCCGGCCGCTCCTACACGGTGACCATCTCCTGTGTTGGATACCGAACAAAGCAGTTTGGCGTTCGCCTGGACGCCGGTGAGAGCAGGCAGCAGGATATTTCTCTTATGAGAGATGTGAGGTCCATTCGCGAAGTATCGATCAGCGCACGCCAGGAACGTGGATCTACCTTTCAACGTATAGATGTGGAGGAGCTTACCTATATGCCCACAGCCACAGGACGGGTAGAGACCATCATTAAATCGCAGGCGGGGGTCAGCTCGAACAATGAGCTCAGCTCACAGTACTCTGTACGGGGTGGTAACTTCGATGAAAACCTGGTCTACGTAAATGACATTGAAATCTACAGGCCCTTCCTGGTACGTTCCGGACAACAGGAAGGTTTGAGTTTCGTGAATTCAGACCTGGTGTCGTCCATCAAATTTTCGGCCGGAGGCTTCGATGCCAGATACGGCGACAAGATGTCATCAGCACTGGACATTACCTACAGGCGGCCGCGTGAGTTTGGGGGATCGGCCTCCATCAGCCTGCTGGGTGCATCCGCCCATGTGGAAGGAGCACCCAAAACAAAACGATTTACCTATCTGGCCGGTTACCGGTATAAAACCACACAATACCTGCTGAATACTCTGGAGACCAGCGGGGACTATAAGCCTCAGTTCTCCGATTTTCAAACCCAGCTTACCTACCAGCTCACACGCAAAATGGAGCTTACATTCCTGGGCAATTACTCATCCAGTAAATACCAGTTTATTCCCCAGACCCGCAACACGCAGTTTGGTACCAAGGACATTCCTTTGAACCTGAGGATCTATTATGATGGCCAGGAGGTGGATCAGTTTGATACCTACATGGGTGCCCTTTCACTCATCTGGAGACCTGTAGAGGGACTTTCCCTGAAACTGATTGGATCGGCTTTCAGGACCTCCGAAGAGGAGACTTTCGACATCATGGGTCAATACTGGATCAATGAACTTGACAATACAATTGATTCAGAAGACTATGGGGACTCCATTATCAACATTGGGGTGGGTACGCTGCTGACACATGCTCGTAACTACCTGGAAGCCTATGTGATATCGGCAAGTCACCTGGGAGCATACCGCAGCGGGAACAGGCATGTACAATGGGGACTCTCCTACCAGTACCAGGAATTCTATGACCGTATGAGTGAGTGGGAAGTAATCGATTCGGTTGGCTATGTGATCCCCTATAATGGTGAAGTGCTGGAGCTGACCAAATCCTTGAAATCCGATAATCATATTTCATACAACCAGTTCAATGCATTCATCCAGAATACCCGCGAGTTTAATGGGAAAAAGGCAGACTACTTTATGACCGCCGGGATCCGGGGAGGTGTATGGAACTTCAACCAGACCACCATGGTGAGTCCCCGCCTTACCATCAGCACACAGCCCAACTGGAAGCGGGATATGATGTTCCATATTTCGGCGGGTTATTATTACCAGCCCCCCTTCTACAAGGAAATGCGTATGCCCGATGGACAGATCAACTATGAAATTGAACCCCAGCGATCGATCCACCTGCTCCTGGGGGGTGATTACATCTTTACGCTCTGGGACAGGCCGTTTAAACTGACAGGAGAGGCCTATTATAAATGGCTCAGTAACCTGATCCCCTATAAAATTGAGAATGTAAGAGTATCCTATGCAGGGGAAAATATTTCGGAAGGATATGCCAAAGGAATTGATTTTAAACTGAATGGTGAATTTGTTCCTGGAGCCGAATCTTGGATGACCCTCTCCTTTTTGCAAACGAGAGAGGATATTGAAGGAGATTATATCCAGGTATGGGACGGCACTGAATTTGTCACTGAAGAAGCAGGTGAATTTCCAAGGCCAACCGATCAGTTGTTCACCGTAGGAGTCTATTTCCAGGACTACTTCCCCAACAACCCCGGTTACAAGGTTCACCTAAATGCATTTTACGGGACCGGACTCCCCCTGAGTAGTCCCGTGGAGGATCAGTACTATACGCAGCTGCGCATGCGCCCCTACCGCCGTGTCGATATAGGTTTCTCAAAAGTGATTAAGCGGGAGACTGACATCTGGGGAGAGCGCAATCCCTTGCGCTTCTTTGAAAGTATCTGGATAAGTGCAGAAATATTCAACCTCCTGGATATCAATAATGAAGCATCCTACCTTTGGATAAGAACCATCTCAGACCAGCAGGGTGTGCCGGGTATGTTCGGAATTCCCAACTACCTGACCGGCCGCAGGTTCAATATAAAAATCTCAATCAGTTTCTAGGGCTATTTGCATTTCCCCTGAACCAGAAACTTACTGATTTCCAAACGGGTGCGTTCCCTCTTCTCCCAGGCAGCCACATCAGATGGAAGTTTGGCTGGTTCGCCCTTGTACCCGATGGCCAGAATGCTCATGGGCTCGTATCGCGTTGGAATCACCAGGATCTCCTTGGCTCTCTCCTCATCATAACCACTCATCTGGTGCACCATCAGCCCCATGGCCGTGGCCTGTGCCAGAAGATTCCCCACTGCCATACCGGTTTCATAAAAGGCCAGCCTGTTGGGACGGTTCTTATAGGTGGATATGACCTGGGCAAGGGGCATTACCAACAGAGGTGCTGTGGTGGCCCAGCTTTGGTTGGCTTCACTCATCAAGTCTATAAGCATCTTATAATCAGGCATTTCATTGGTGGCGAAGATAAAACGCCAGGGCTGTGCATTCCTGGAAGACGGTGCCCATTTTGCCGCTTCAAAGAGCAGATGAATCTTGTCATAGTCCACTGTGCGCTTGTCAAAAGCCCTCGGGCTCCAGCGATCGGTAATTAGCTTGTGTACTTTATCCATGATGAAAATATGTTTTATTACCTTTATCTCCCAATTTACGAATAATCTCTGAACGAAATCAATTATGAATACAAAAGACTATATCCAGCGTGAAGACAAGTATGGTGCACACAATTACCACCCGCTTCCCGTGGTACTCGACCGTGGCGAAGGCGTTTATGTCTGGGACGTGGAAGGCAAGAAGTATTTCGACTTCCTCTCTGCCTATTCAGCAGTCAACCAGGGGCACTGCCATCCTAAAATCGTAGGTGCCATGACCGAACAGGCTCAAAAACTTACGCTCACATCCAGGGCTTTCTATAATAGCCTGCTGGGCGAGTTTGAACAGTATATTACCGACTATTTTGGCTATGACAAGGTGCTGCCCATGAACTCGGGGGCTGAGGGCGACGAAACCGCTCTGAAGCTTTGTCGCAAGTGGGGCTACGAGAAGAAGGGTATTCCCGAAAACGAGGCCAAAATCATTGTTTGTGAAGGCAATTTCCATGGTCGTACCATTACCATTATCTCCATGTCGACCGATCCTGATTCTTATAAAGGATTTGGCCCCTATACGCCTGGTTTTGTGACCATTCCCTATAACGATACCGAGGCACTGGAAAAAGCACTGGAGGATCCAAATGTGGCTGGATTCCTGGTGGAACCCATCCAGGGCGAGGCCGGGGTTTATGTTCCCGACGAGGGCTTCCTGAGCAAAGCCTTTGAACTGTGTAAGGAGAAAAATGTACTCTTTATAGCCGACGAGGTACAGACCGGCCTGGCACGGACCGGCAAATTGCTGGCATGTGACCATGAAGAAGTTCGTCCCGACATCCTGATCCTGGGGAAAGCCCTTTCAGGAGGAGTTTACCCGGTATCGGTTGTGCTGGCAGATGATGATATCATGCTCTGCATCAAGCCAGGTGAGCACGGATCCACCTACGGAGGAAACCCGGTGGCTGCTAAAGTTGCCATTGCCGCCCTGGAGGTCCTGAAAGAGGAGAATCTCGCCGAACGGGCCGAGGAGCTGGGAAAGAAATTCAGGGCTGAACTGAGGAAAATTGACACCCCCATGGTGGAACTGGTCAGGGGCAAAGGTTTGCTCAATGCCATTGTCATCAAACCCACCAACGGCAAGACAGCCTGGGATGTCTGCGTGGCTCTTAAAGAGAACGGTTTATTGGCAAAACCCACCCACGAACACATCATCCGCTTTGCTCCTCCCCTTGTAATTACCGAAGAGCAGCTCATGGAGAGTGTAGACATCATCTCCAGGACCATCCTGTCATTTTAGATCAAAGGCCTTAAAATCGATTGCATCGCTATTCATTCATTTCAATAATTTATGAAAAACTATTTTTCACTTTTCATCTTCTTACTAATACTGTCCGGATGCACAAATCCGGCAGGAAGAACCTGGATGATCCCTGTAACCATCGATCCTGCCGATCTGGATTATTCGCCATCCAGCATGGAAAGTTTCGAGGAAAGACGCAGCCAGTTAATTGATTCTTTGGGCAATAGCTTTGTCATTCTAAGATCAGCCAGCCAGTGCAGTGCGAACCGGCATGAATTCAGACCCAATAACTATTTCTATTATTTGACAGGCTATGCAGATCGTGGCTCCTATGCCATTCTGAGCCAGGACCCAAACCAATCCTATTGCCTGTCAGCACCTCCACAGAATATGAGAATGCAGATTTACGATGGAAAAGTATTGGATGTTCAGGAGATTATGGAGAAATACAGGCCCGATAGAACAGTCTCTTACAGAGAGGTCAGGGCGCTGATTGACAGTATTGTGAAGACAGGAGCAAACATATATATGGACCGGTCGGATCGCACTTTCCTGAGGGATCTTCAAGAGATGGCGGGTGAAGAAGGAAGCACACAATTTAAGCATATTGGAAAACTGGTTGACGAACTACGGGTAATCAAAGAGCCCATGGAAGTGGAGTATATGCAGAAAGCATGCAATATTACAGCCATGGCTCTGACCAATGTGATGAAAGAGTGCAAGGCGGCTATGTATGAATTTGAGATGGAAGCAGTGATTGAGGGCACATTCCTGGAATATGGATCAGCCATGCCTGGATTTAATTCAATTGTGGGTTCCGGTCCCAACAGTACCACCCTGCACTATGAACCCAACAAGCGTTTAATGGAGGATGGAGATCTGCTGCTCATGGACGTTGGAGCAGAATATGGGTACTATACGGCCGATATAACCCGTACCATTCCGGTAAACGGCAAGTTTTCAAGTGAGCAGCGTTCCATTTATCAGTTGGTTCTGGAAGCGCAAAAAGCGGCCATCGAACAGATGATCCCGGACCATATGTTTACGGATGCCAATGATACGGTGACAGCAGTCATCAACCGGGGGCTCACCGAGCTGGGATTAATCACCGATCCTGAATCTGACTGGCAGGTAAGCTTCTATACCTTGCATGGTACCTCTCATTTCCTGGGAATGGATGTACATGATGTGGGACGCTACCATGAACGTGAGCTGGAACCTGGAATGGTCATTACGATTGAACCTGGTATTTACTTCAGGGAAAAGGCTTTGGAGCAAGCTCAGGAGATGTTTAAGAAGGATGCTGACAGCACGGAAATAGCTGAGTTTGTGGAGCAGATCAGACCAGTCTATGAACAATACATCAATATCGGGGTTCGTATTGAAGATGATATCCTGGTTACCACCGGGGGAAATATCAACCTTTCAAGGTATGCCCCCAAGGAGATCGAAGATATTGAACAAATTATGAGATAACAATAAAACAGAAAACCATGAGTAAAGCAGCGATCCATACGGAAAAAGGTGTAATGAGTGTTGAATTTTATGACAAGGATGCACCAGGTACGGTGGAGAACTTTATCAAATTATCCAAAGAGGGATTTTACGACGGCCTAAGCTTTCACCGGGTGTTACCCGACTTTGTGATCCAGGGTGGCTGTCCCGATGGCAATGGCATGGGCGGACCCGGATACAACATCAAATGTGAGTTGGATGGTGACAACCAGTACCATGACAAGGGAGTTCTCTCCATGGCACATGCCGGAAGGGATACAGGAGGATCGCAGTTCTTTGTCTGCCACTCCCGTAACAATACTTCCCATCTGGACCGCGTGCACACCTGTTTTGGCAAAGTGGTTGATGGTCTCGAGGTGATTGATGCCATTCGTCAGGGCGACAAGATCGAGAAGATCGTCGTGGAAGACTAAGGACTTAAGTCTCTGATGAATATGTACTAATATGGTACCTTGTTCCTCTCCGATCTCCGGTTTTAAGCAGCAACTTCTCATCAACAAGGTAGGCCAGGTCTTTCTTTAATGTATTACGGGAATACTCCTCTAATGCCTTATGAACATCACCCACCTGGGCAGGTTCGTTACTCTTGATAAAATCAAGCACCTGCTTCTGCCTTTTATTGAGTGCTGTCTTAAGATTGCTGTAAGTCTCATATTTGGCATTGAGCTGTTTGGTCAATAAAATCAGAGACTTCATATAATAGAACAACCAGGTGCTGATTCTCTCATTGTCCTTGTTGCGGTTCTGCTGGCCATCCATCAGTACCCTGTAGTACTCATCCCTGTTGGATTCAATAAGCTTTTCAAAGGATATGTACTCAATAAAATCGTAGCCCTGCTTCATCATCAACAAGGTTGTAATCAAGCCGGACAGACGAATGTTTCCATCCTTGTAGGGGTGTATGGATAAAAATTCATACACAAAACCGGCTATAAAAACCAATGGATGCATGTCTTTCCTCTTTATCCGCTCATTTAACCATGCAATAAGCTGTGGCATTTCTGCCGGAGTCAGATGTGGCGGGGTGGGATCAAAGAGTACCCGCTTAGTACCATCCGGATAGTTGGCCAGCACTTGATTGGAAGATTGTTTGTAACTGCCCCGGTATGGCTGATCCTTATAGCTATACTTAAGCAGGGTCCGATGGAGCTGATGGACATGCCGCTCTGATATCTCGATATCCGTATAGTTATCCAGGATCAGCTCAAGTGCCTCGTGATAGCCTGCCACATCCTGTTGGTCCTGGGATTCTAATGGTGTTATCTTGATGGAAGACAGCAGTTTCTTTACCTCCTTGTCCGTAAAGCTGCCTCCCTCAATACGTGTGGAAGATCCTGTACTCTCTATGGTGGCGATTTTGCGAAGCTCCTTCAGATACTTTCCGTGTTGACTCACCTTTATCTTCCAGCTTCCCTTAAAAGTATCCAGCACACTTAGCTGCTGACTCAGCTGCTGGTAAACTTTGCTGCTGAAGTTTAACTTGGTTTGCATACTCTCAGATATATCCATAATCTATCCAATTTTATCCAAAGACAAAAATAGGCAAAAAATTCAATATATCTATATTGTATCCATAATTATCCAAATATCGATTGCTTAAGGCGTTTGCTTACAGGAACTAGCTGTGTCTTTGTTCCAGAACAGCGACCACATCCCTTATATCCTTTCCCTTTGCTGTTAATAGCACCAGGATATGATATAGCAAATCGGCAGCCTCGTTGAGAAAGAGGCTGTCGTTGTCGTCTTTGGCTTCAATGACCAGCTCCACGGCCTCCTCTCCCACTTTCTGGGCAATTTTATTGATCCCCTCTTTAAAGAGGGAGGTTGTATAGGACCCTTCCGGCATCTCCGCCTTGCGGGTATGGATCAGCTGCTGCAGATCTGCGATGAAACCAAGGTCAGGGGAGTCGCCGGAGCCCGTGTTATCCTCATTAAAACAGGTATCGCTGCCGGTATGGCAGACCGGACCGGCCGGATTGGCTTTAATTAGCAGGGTATCGTGGTCACAATCCTCGAGGATTTCAACTACATGCAGGAAATTGCCACTCTCTTCGCCCTTGGTCCATAACCTGTTCTTTGTGCGGCTGAAAAAGGTAACCTTCCCCTCTTCCCTGGTCTTATCCAAAGCCTCTGAGTTCATAAAGCCAAGCATCAGAACTGTATCTGTACTGGCATCCTGGATAATGGCTGGAATTAATCCATTAAGTTTTTTAAAATCCATATTACCTGATCGTTATATTAGCTTTCTTTAAGTAATCCTTTAGTTCAGGAACCGGGATTTCGTTGTAATGAAAGATGGAAGCAGCCAGTGCTGCATCGGCCATTCCATGCTCAAATACTTCCACAAAATGCTCCTTGCTTCCTGCTCCTCCAGAGGCAATGACCGGGATGGTGAGCTGCGAAGACAGCTCTCTTATTGCATCACAGGCGTATCCTTGCTTGGTCCCATCGTGATTCATGGAGGTAAAGAGGATCTCACCGGCACCCCTATCCTGTACCTCCCTGGCCCAGGTAAAAAGTTCTTTGTTCGTAGGTATCCTGCCGCCATTCACATATACGGTCCATCGATCGTCCTTCCATTGGGCATCAATGGCCACCACCACAAACTGCTTTCCAAATCCCCCTGCAATACGGTCCACCAATCCAGGATCCCTCACAGCCGAAGAATTGATGCTTACCTTATCCGCACCGGCGGAGAGCAGAAGATCCGCATCCTCCACACGGTCGATACCTCCCCCAACGGTGAATGGAATATTCAGGTGTTCAGAAATACGCCTGACCAGGTCCGCAAACAGCTTCCTCCCTTCATGGGTGGCCGTGATATCCAGATAGACCAGTTCATCGGCCCCATCGCGGGCATATTTTGCTCCCAGCTCCACCGGGTCGCCCACATCAATCACATTTTCGAAGTTAATTCCCTTTACGGTAAGGCCGTCCCGGATATCCAGGCAGGGTATGATCCTCTTTGCTAACATCTTAACTATTGTTTAGTATATAGCTTTCCAGGGTAAGTAAGGGGATCTTCTCCTCATAAATTGCTTTCCCCACAATCACTCCATCGATTCCCGCTTCATCAAGAAGCTCAATATCCTCCATCTTGCTGATCCCCCCACTGGCTACCAGGTAAAGCGCACTGTCTTCCCCTTTTAGTTCTGTATAGGTCTCCAGCGCGGGCCCCTCAAGCATCCCGTCTTTGTCAATATCAGTGCAGATCACCTTCACAATACCTTCGGCCCGGTAATCGGCTATAAACTCTTTCAGGTCCAGTGCAGTGTCCTCGTGCCATCCCGAAACCGCAACTTTTCCGGCCCTGAAATCGGCTCCCAGTATGATCCGCTCCGGTCCATAGAGCTCCAGCCAGCCCAGAAACAGTTCCCGGTCCTTCACTGCTACGCTTCCACCGGTGATCATGCTTGCCCCTGATTCAAAAACAATGCGCAGATCCTCATTACTCCTCAGGCCCCCCCCGGCATCTATTACCAGTGAGGTACGGGAGGCGATCTGCTCCAGGATCCTGTGGTTCACTACCTTTTGCTCCCTGGCTCCATCCAAATCGACCAGGTGTAACCTTTTAATGCCATGGTCTTCAAACTGCTGTGCCATTTCAAAGGGATCACCATATTCCTTTTTTTGAGCATAATCTCCCTGTGTGAGCCGGACACACTTTCCTTCAATGATATCTATGGCAGGAATAAGCTCAATCATAGCTCTAGAAATTGTTTCAGAATCAACTCCCCGGGACCGCCACTCTTTTCCGGGTGGAACTGGGTGGCATAAAAATTATCTTTCTGCATGGCTGCGCTAAATGGCAGCATATAAGAGGTCTCGGCAGCTGTATCCTCACACACCGGCACATAGTAGGAATGTACAAAGTAGACGTAAGATCCTATGAGTTCAGCTGGAATCAGTATCCCTTTCACCCTGTCGAGACTATTCCAGCCCATATGGGGCACTTTCAGTCCATCCTTAGGGAAATGTCTCACCGCTTGATCAAAAATGCCGATACAGGGCGTATCGCCCTCTTCCGACCAACTGCACATGAGCTGCTGACCCAGGCAAATTCCCAGGACCGGACAGCTAAGTCCCTTCAACAAGGTATCCAGTTCCCGTTCTTTCAGATACTCCATGGTGGACGCTGCCTCCCCCACACCCGGAAAGATCACCCGGTCAGCTTTTAAGATGGTTTCATGGTCATCTGTAATAACAGCTTCCACTCCCAATCTCTTCAGTGCATGATCGACCGATCGGATGTTCCCTGCATTGTATTTTATAATGGCTACTTTCATCCATCTATTCATTAAAGCATTCCTTTGGTTGTAGGCAAACGGTTACTTTCAGGATCAAGCTTAACAGCTTTACCTACCGCCCTTGCAAAGGCCTTAAACAGCCCTTCAATCATATGGTGTTCATTCTGGCCCTTCACCTCCATATTCAGATTGCATAAGGCGGCATCGGAGAAGCTTTTGAAAAAGTGGTAAACCATCTCGGTAGGCATATCCCCGATCTTCTCCCTCTTAAATTCAGCATTCCACTGGATCCATGGTCTTCCGCCAAAATCGATGGCCACACTTGCCAGGGAATCATCCATGGGTAGAACAAATGCATAACGTTCAATGCCTCGTTTATTGCCCAGTGCCTGAAGAAAGGCCTGGCCCAGGGCAATGGCCGTATCTTCGATGGTATGATGCTCATCCACATGCAGGTCCCCTTTCACCTGCACCACCAGGTCCAGGCCTCCATGTTGTCCCAGCTGATCCAGCATATGATCAAAAAATCCTAGTCCGGTCGCTATCTCTGTTTGCCCCTCCCCATCAAGAGAAAGTTCTACTTGAATCTCTGTTTCATTGGTTTTTCGCTTCACTTCTGCCCTTCTTTGCCGGGTCCGGATATATCGATAGACCTGGTCCCAGTCGCTGCACATCACTTCTGCATTTGCTGCTGCTTCATTCCCAATGAGGATCCCTCTGGCACCCAGGTTTTTGGCCAAGTTCATATCTGTAGTACGATCGCCGATCACATAGGAGTTCTCAAGGTCATATTCACCCTCCATATAGCCGGTAAGCATCCCGGTGCGTGGTTTTCGCATGGGTGAATTTTCTTCCGGCATAGACGGATCAATAAGGATCGCATCGAACTCCACCCCTTCGTTTCTGAAAGCTTCCAGGAATTTCTCATGGGGAGCCTTGAAGTCCTCCTCCGGAAAAGCGTCGGTGCCCAGACCATCCTGATTGCTGACCACCACCAGCTCAAAATCGGTATAATTCCTCAGTTTGTTGAGATTCCTGAATACACCGGGCATAAACTCCAGCTTCTCCAGTGAATCCACCTGGTAGTCCACCGGAGGCTCCTTTATCAGGGTTCCATCCCTGTCGATGAATAGTACTTTTTTCATTGCTGAAAGGTTTTGAGGGCATTGATCAATGCCCGGTTCTCCTCTTTGCTTCCTATGGTGATACGCAGGCATCCTCCACATAGCGGTACCGAAGAGCGGTCGCGGATGATAATGCCCTTGTTCATTAAAAACTGGTATAATGCAGAAGGATCCTCCACTTTGATCAAGAGAAAATTGGCATCCGATGGATAAACCTCATTTACGAAAGGAAGCGATTCCAGCTGGATGGCCATGTTGCTTCGCTCTTCAAGAATCTCTTTGATCCAAAGTCTCCTTCGAGCCGTATCATCCAGCCCTCTAAGTGCAGCATCTATGGTCAGTTGATTAATATTATAGGGATACTTCACCCTGGAGATATAGCCCACCAGGTCGGAATGGGCAAAAAGCATTCCCAGGCGAATTCCTGCAAGTCCCCACGCCTTGGAGAGGGTCTGCAACAAAACCAGGTTAGGCTTCTCCTGCAGCAGGGAAAGAAATCCGGGGCCCTGACTAAAATCGATATAGGCTTCATCCACCATCACCATGCAGTTCACCCCATCGATGATCTTCAATACCGACTCATGATCCAGGGAGTTGGAGGTGGGATTGTTGGGAGAACATAAAAATATCAGCTTGGTATGCTCATCCACTGCGGCCAGAACTGCATCAGGCTCCAGGCTAAAATCGCTGTTTAACAGAACACTTCGACGCTCCACACCATTGATCTCCGCACAGACAGCATACATACCATAAGTAGGATCGACGGTAATTACATTGTCCCTTCCCGGTTCGCATAAGACCCTGAATAAGATATCGATGCCTTCATCACTTCCGTTCCCAAGAAAAATATTTTCCATGGCCAGCCCCTTGAGACCAGCTATCCGTTGTTTCAAAAGGGTTTGTTGTGGATCCGGGTACCTGTTGAAAGGGCCATTGTAGGGATTCTCGTTGGCATCCAGGAAAACAGAGGCTGATCCCGAATAATCATCTCTTGCCGATGAATAGGGTTTCAGCTCCAGGATGTTTTTCCTGACCAGTTCAGATATGGCCTTTGGTTCAGTCATTTTTGGTGCTTCTTAAGCGAATGGAGACCGCATTGCTGTGTGCCTGCAGTTGCTCCGCCTGGGCCATGGTCATAATGGCATCCCCTATATTAACCAATCCATACCTGCTTATCTCCTGGAAAGTGATCTTTTTACAGAAACTATCCATATTGATGCCACTATATGAGTGTGCCCATCCATTAGTGGGCAGGGTATGATTAGTTCCCGATGCATAATCTCCTGCACTCTCGGGGGTATAATCGCCTAGAAAAACCGATCCGGCATTAATTACCTGTTCGGCAAGGTCCGCATAGTTTCGGGTGACAATGATCAGATGCTCAGGAGCATAGGCATTTACCATGTCCATGATTTCATCCTGGTTATTCAAAAGTATCATCTTGCTGTTATCCAAAGCTTTCGATGCAATCCCCTTTCTGGGAAGATCTTCCAGCTGTCTCTGAAGTTCCGTTTTGACCTGGTCGATCATATCTGCGGAGTCAGTCAGTAAGAGCACCTGGCTATCGGGACCATGCTCGGCCTGGGAGAGCAGGTCGGAAGCGATAAAAGCCGGTTTAGCCGTGCTGTCGGCCACCACGGCCAGCTCAGAGGGACCGGCTGGCATATCAATGGCCACTGTATCGCGACTCACAATCTGTTTGGCCATGGTCACATACTGGTTTCCGGGTCCGAAAATCTTATTGACCGCCGGAATGCTCTCCGTACCATGCGCCATGGCGGCAATGGCCTGAACACCTCCTACCCGAAAGACCCTGTGAATACCGAGCAATCCGGCAATATAGAGGATGGAGGGACTCACTTTTCCCTGGCTATCGGGGGGCGTGCAAAGGATTACTTCCCTGCAGCCTGCAATCTTTGCGGGTATTCCAAGCATAAGAGCTGTGGAGAGCAGGGGCGCCGATCCTCCCGGTATGTAAAGTCCCACACTGCTAATGGGAACTGGTTTTTGCCAGCAGCGTACGCCAGCTGTGGTGACTATGGTTTCGCTTTGGTGTATCTGTTTCTTATGGAAGGTCTGGATGTTCCAGTGGGCCTCTTCTATTGCTTTTCTTAATGAAGGGCTCACTTCACCCTTGGCAGCATCTATTTCCTCCCTTGTAAGCTCCAGGCTATCCAAATCATACTGGTCGAATTCTTTGGTGTATTTTTTAACTGCAGCATCTCCATTTGTTGCCACATCAGAGATAATCTTCTGTACCTGATCTTCCAGGGTTTGGTGATTGAAACGGGGCCGCTTAAGCAGATCGGACCAGGTACTCTTTTCAGGATTATGAATAATATTCATGCACTATGTATTCAGGTTAAACAATCATTTTCTCTATGGGAATAACCAGTATTCCCTGTGCACCAAGCTCCCTTAGGCGGTCTATGACCCCCCAGAACTCTTTTTCGCTGAGTACAGAATGAACCGAA
>DAOWFP010000031.1 GCA_030637895.1 Bacteroidota bacterium
CGGCACTTCATCTGAACTGATAGTGCCATCATAGGTCTTACTGTCTGTGACTGCAGTGACATTGATTGCCAACTGATTGATATTCCCAGTGGCAACAGGCACATAGCTTACTGCATAGTTGTTTCCTTCATTTCCATCATTGATGACCAGGCCGCTTGCCAATAATGTTTTCCCGGATCCGAAATTCTTGTTGTCAAATACCTGGACCGGAATAAGCGAAACAACATCTCCAGTCATCAATAGATCAGCCACCGGCACTTCATCTGAACTGATAGTGCCATCATAGGTCTTACTGTCTGTGACTGCAGTGACATTGATTGCCAACTGATTGATATTCCCAGTGGCAACAGGCACATAGCTTACTGCATAGTTATTGCCATCATTCCCATCATCAATTACCAGGCCGCTTGCTAATAATATTTTTTCGGTTCCGAAATGCTTATTGTCAAATACCTGGATCGGAACAAGCGAAACATCATCTCCAACCATCAGAGCATCAACCACTGGTACTCCATCGGAGCTGGTGGTGCCATCATAAGTCTTATTGTCTGTGACAGCTGTGACATTGATCGCCAACTGATCGATATTCCCAGTACTATCATCCACATAGCTGACAGCATAGTTATTGCCATCATTCCCGTCATTGATTACCAAGCCGCTTGCTGATAATACTTTTTCGATTCCGAAATTCTTGTTGTCAAATATCTGGACCGGAACAAGCGAAACGTTATCTCCAACCATCAGCGGATCAACCACTGGTTCTCCATCTGAGCTGGTGGTACCATCGTATACCTTACTGTCTGTAACAGCTGTGACATTTATACTATCAACTGTTACGTCCGCTGTGGCAGTTGCCTCCGTATTGGCCACATAGTTACCGGCATCGGCCCCTGCTACTGAGACTCCAAGAACCGTCACCTCCTTCATCTCGCCCACATGTTTATCATCAAACAATGCAGTAGTGTAGGTTATATCCAATTCGCTTCCAGACAGGCGGTTATCGCTTAGGGCTACCGTAGCAGTCCTGGTTCCGTCATAGGTTTTGTTCTCGGCTGCAATACTAACGGTCATTGAGGCCGGAAGTATACTTAGCGTTGCTGAATCATAATGTATTGAATAATTCTCTCCTGCTGTAAGACTTCCTTGCAATATGGCATAGTCGGCCACATCCTCACCCACTTCACGGATCAAGGCGCCTGAGAGGGTATCCTCTCCAAGTAATCCCTGATCTAAGTACGTCAGGACAGGATCATCCGCACCAAAAATCTTGCTCCTGTCATCAGCTGTAATGGTCAAGGGTGCCGGATCAATGGTCAGTGTTCCCAGTCCGTAGGATATCTCAAAGTTATTGGAGATATATGTGCCCGGAACGATCCAGTGCAGACCAACCGTGGTCCCGGTAATAAAGCTAATGGGAGTGAAACCTGCATTGTCTGTTGTATCTCCTAATTCCGTGGCATCAAACACCAGGATGGTACCATTGTTGGTACTGTCATTGATTGTGGATCCATTGACCAGGGCAGTACCTCTGATGTTTAATGGAGATCCATTTACCAGGGCAGTTCCACGAACATAGTTAAGTCCGTTAACGAGAGCAATCCCTCTGCTTGTGATACCATTTTCAAAGACAATTGAACCATCTTCCAGAATGGTGCCTGCGGCAACTTTCAGAGCTTCCCCATCTTCACTTTCCAGACCATTTACAAGGGCAATTCCTCTAAGGCTGTTAAGTCCGTTCGCTATGGCCGCAGAGCTGGCCATGAAATTCATATTTTCCAGGTCCACCAGGTCTTCACCGTCCCCTTCTTCGTCGGTCAGGGCAATCCCGTTCACCAGGGCTGTGCCTCTGCTTATGAGCTGGCTCCCATTAACCAGGGCCGTACCGTTTACAAGGGCAATTCCCCTATTCATGGTAAGTCCGTTTACTAATGCGATTCCATTCTCAAATACCTGGTCCACTTCGCCATCAAGCACATGCACCTCCAGGTTGTTAACCAGCGCGGTACCTCTGATCAAGGGTAAGCCATTGACAAGTGCAATGCCGCGAAGAGTTGGCAATCCGTTCACCAGAGCAATGCCACGACCTGTGGGTACTCCGTTTTCAATAACGACTTCCAGTCCGTTGACCAGGGCAACTCCTCTGGATAT
The DNA here is from genome assembly GCA_030637895.1 of Bacteroidota bacterium. Classification (GTDB taxonomy): domain Bacteria; phylum Bacteroidota; class Bacteroidia; order Bacteroidales. Next base: position 2,149 of record DAOWFP010000031.1, read on the forward strand.
GAGGGAGCTGTTGACCAGGGCGGTTCCTCTTATCACAGGAATTCCATTGACCAGGGCAATGCCGTTGGTGGGGACAGCTACATTATCAATGGTGGTGATCCCGTTTTCGTCAACCTCGACGGTATGTCCGTTCACAAGAGCAATACCTCGTGATCCAAGTCCATTTACAAGGGCAACACCACGAACAGCAAGGACTTTGTTCACCAGAGGAGTTCCATTCAATTCGGTCATATAGCCATCATCAAAAGTGACCTCATCACCATTGACCAGGGCTACTCCACGCACGATCTCTGTCATGCTCACAAAGGGCCTATCGTTCACCAGGGCAACCCCCCTGATAAGAGAGCCACCATTTACAAGTGGCTCACCGGCCACATAAACGGTGGTATCAGAACCTTCCACTTCTACTTTTACCTCAACACCATTTACAAGGGCAATTCCCCTGAGCATGGTTACGCCGTTGACCAGTGCAGTGCCTCTGATCATTGGAATCCCGTTCACAAGAGCGACACCCCGAACCAGCGCAATTTCATTGGTAAGAGCAGCGGTATGCTCCTGTTGAACACTTTGCAGAATAGAGTCCAGGTTCGTGATTACAAGCGAAGAATCACCAACCTGGTATGAAAAATTAAAACCATTGGCAGGCAGCTGCTGCCCATAGACCAAACTCGTATCCATAGGAGTAATGGTTAAGGCCAGCTTCTCAATAATCAGGTTCCCGCTTACAAATTCTAGGATGAATCTTTCGGAAATTGATAAATCAATTTCTGCTGGATTGGCCGTATCTACAGCCGGATAAAAAGAGGGGACGATGATATATTCACCCGCATTCGAGGTATCACCAGCTGGAACAGCATAGGCGAGACTTATAAAGCGGTCGGCCTCTTCCTGCAGCATGATTCCGCCTGATACTGCTTGTTCAAGCGTCAGAGAGTCATCACCAACCGTTACAACCAGGAAATTAGCCGTATACATGGAATCGGGCAATACCTCTCCAAATTTCTTAGTGAGATTATTGGCAGTAATGAAAACTTTCTGCTTCACCGAATCTGAGAAATATTTCTCGTTCGAACCGCCCCCATCAAGTCCACTTCCCGAGATGACTGGGTTGTACACCTGCACTTCAGGATTTCCAATAAATCCTTCATGATCTACTGTAATGGTGCTTTCGTCCACCACCACAACACCCGTGTCCAGAGCTTCACCCCTGAAGAGTACCTGGGTTGAATCTGTGAAGAAATCACCTGTTATGGTAAAGGAGAAGGGCGTGATTTCCGTTCCAGGTACCCCGCCTTCGGATGCAAGGATCAGGTTCTCCACGTATGGGGATGGCTGTGCAAAGGTCATTATCGCCTTATGGGCCTGGATAAAACCGGAACCCGACACATAATCCTCGCCTGGATCATCGCCATCTATGGCAGTACCCTTCAGCAATGCCCTTATCGTATCCGAAGGTACATGGCTGACAGAGTCATACTTCAATTTTGCATCCATGATCAGCGCTGCCACCCCGGCAGCATGTGGCGATGCAGCTGAAGTTCCAAAGAAATTGGGGAATATGGTATCGGGGTCGATAGAACTAACCCAGTCTCCATTGCCCAAATCAACCGTAGTGTTAACACCATTTGGAGCGGTAATATCAGGTTTGGCCCGGACCTCGCCGTCCACAGGAGTACCTCCTATAGAAGAGAAGGACATGATAACCGGCTTTGTATAATCAAGCGGATTGTATGTGGGATTCTTGTCGAAACGAACAGCCCCCACAGAGATGGCTCCAGCAGCATTGGGATGACCAACGATTGTGGATGAACCTCCATCTCCAAATTCAAGCATCTGGAATTGCGATCCTCCACGGAAAAGAATGTATTTAAAGTGAACCGGCACATTGCCACTGGCCCTTGAGATTACCACATTGGCATAAACGCTGTCTCCTAACACAGAAAATGGAACTACCTCAATGGGGAAGCCACCCACATTTTCACGATTGAAGCCCAAAAGAGAAAATCCCACATCATCGGAAAGGAAAATATCCAGATCGGTGGTGGTAGTATTCATTGTGATATCAGAATTATCATCCCACTGAAGTACCAGGGTATAGTTACCCTCTGGAAGTAAAACGCTCTGAAAAATATCTCCGCCCCCGCTAAAATCATGAGCAGTTCCATTGATAGTTGAAGGTGCAGTAGTTGAATCAAAATCAGCTTCGTAAGAAGCTCTTCCAAAGTTTCCTGCCGAAGAGAAAAATGTATGCCCTTCGTTTACAACGGAGTCGATGGTTTGAGAGATCACCCCATCACGGAAAAAGGGTTCCGTAATATAGGAAAGGTCATCCACAATCACATGGGCTCCGGCGTCGGCAAGTTCCCTGATACCACGAGCCATATCCAGCTCACCCAGATATCCGGTCCTGAATGCCAGTGCAGCACCCGGGGCAATATCATGCACAATCTGCAGCATGGCTCTGCCTTCATCAGATAGTGCGCCATGGGTGGGGAGAATATCTTTAAGTACTTGTACCGGAATAATATTTCCATGGATGTTTCCCGGACCAGGAAGATCCCCGTTTACTACGTCATTATCTGCCGTAAGTTGGCTATTGTAACTGTTGGATAGTACACCGATCTTTACACCTGAGCCATCAATATCAAAACCAAGGCGCGCAAAATCGGAGTGCATGGCAAAATCCCCCTGACTTTTGGTACGTCCGGTAGGAGGTACACTGTAATTGCTCACACCCGGATAGCCTGGCCGTGCATAGTCAAGCGCACTAATAAAGTTATGTTCGAGAAGCTCACCGATTTCCACCCATCCGGTAGCACGAATTAAAACGGGGTCGGTAGTAACAAGGTCAAAACCCAGGCTGTCCAGGCTGAAAAGCATGGCGCCGTACTGACCGCTCTCAGCAACTACCTCGATTAGCACCTTTGTACCAGCTAGTTGAAAAATAGCATCGGTGGCTCCTGCAAAGTTGGCAGGATCAAAATCGTAAGCGCTATGGAGCGAGGTAAGCTCGGCCCCAATCTTTGTAAAATATTCCTTACCTCCTTCAGGCGGAGTGTAACCGGGAATGATGTTCAGGCTCTCCGTTAAGCCCTTACAGTGGTTGGAGTTGATATTGGCATCGGTGGTCTTTATAGTTCCATCAGAAAATTCAACGGACCACTCCACGCGATCTTTTGAATCAAATTCCTGGCTGAAAGCCACCTCGGTCACACCGGGCTCAAAGGTGTAGAGGCCGTACTTTTTGGCTTGCCCATGGTTGTAGGTAACCACACTACCGTTTTCATCAATAACAACGGTTTTCTTCCCTTTATTCTCATATCCAAAATGGGCCACAATGACACCATCACCGATATATTCGGTACAGCTTAGCACAATATAGATATCATTACTTTCTTTCCCCTTCTGTCCGAACAGATCGAGCGGGGATAGGAAAAGTAGGGTGATTAAAACAAAGCTTGGAAACTGTAATCTTGTATATAAATTGTAGATTTTCTTCATAATTCTATGGCTTACTGCTATAGGGGGTACTTGTCAACCTTTTGAAAATTTCGGTTTACTAGTGGTGCTAACAATGGGTTGTTCATATAGTTTCTACTGTTAATGCTTTTAACTTCTGATTAACAGTTTTTTACGGAATTCGGGAGAACTTAGATCAGGATAAAAATGGCAAAGTTACACCACTCTGCGGCCGGTGGCTGAATAGTAGGAGCACCTAAGAGATACGTATTCATGGTCTAAGCTTATGTATTGGTTATTTCCGTTTACATAAAATTAAGTTAATAACTCCCTAAGTTGTTGTTAATGAAATCATAAAATACATGAACCCCCCTAAGGGGCAGTTGAATGTCGAGATAAGGGAGATCAGCAACTATCTTGCATTGTAATACTTCATTGCCGTGGGCATGATCCGGTTCAGATAGGTCCCCACTTAAAAAAAAGAATTGTCAAGTTTCTAATTTGTCCAGGGCAAGTACCGCTGCTTCTCTTCCCATTTCAATCATCTCCCTGGCCTTAAAAAAATCGAAGGTACCACAGGAATCGCGGGAGACCTCAATGAGCATATCGGGCGAAAAGTACTTCAAGGACATCTGGGCCATGTGGTCCGTCATCAGGCTGATGGTCTTATCAATCAGGTTAAAATAACTCATCCGGTCCTCGTGACTGGGAGATGGTTTCTCTGAAGAACCATGGGGCAGAATCTTCTGCAATTGTGCCTGGAATTCTTCCACCTTCTTCTGGTAGGCCCGCTTTTGCTTATCGGCCTCCTTGCGCGAGTTCTTTGTTGGGCTCACTGGTATACTGGCATTCACATTGACTACCACCAGCAGGTCACCGGGAATCCTTTTAACATGGTCGATGGGGATGTTATTCATTACCCCTCCATCAATAAGAAGCCCATCAGTTGTTTTGACTGGTGTTAGAACGGAGGGGATGGAAACCGAAGCCCGGATGGCATCAAACAGGCTTCCCTTCCTGAATACGACCTCCTTGTTATTGATCAGATCGACCGCCACTGCTGCATAGGGAATCTTTAGATCTTCGATGGGGGTGTCCGGAATAAAGTCCCTCATCTTGTTAAAAAACTTATCCCCCTTCACAACCCCCATTCTGCTCCAGGTGAAATCCACCAGGCTAAAGATCTTACGCTTGTCCAGAGAGAGCATCCAATCCCTGAAAGGATCGAGGGCCCCATCGGCATACACCCCTCCTACCAGGGCCCCCATGGATGTCCCGGCCACCGAAGCAATCTCATAGCCTCTGCGTTCCAGCTCTTCAATAACTCCAATATGTGCGATCCCCCTGGCTCCGCCTCCGGAGAGAACCAATGTTACTAATGGTTTCATCATTTTTCCTTTCACCAATAAAGATAAAAAATCCATACATTTATATAAGCACAGCATGGGCATCATGTCGGATGAAGGAGCGGATCATAGCGGATTGATCCTTGGGATCGATGTGGGTTCGGTGTCCATCTCTATAGTTTCAGTGGATAGGGAAGGACGCCTGAAAGGGTATGCCTATAAACTGCATAAGGGTAATATCAGGGAGACTCTGGATCAGCTTCTGCTCAAGTATACGAACCATCAGGTTCTGGGTGTGGCGACCCCCTCAGGCAAATCCCATTTCAGAAAGCAAGTAGAAGTGTTTGATCAGCAGGTCGCAATCATGGAAGCTGCAGACTTCCTTAAATTGAATGCCAGATCTATTCTTCACGTGGGTGCGGAGCGCTTCTACCTGGTGGAGCTGGATCCACAGGGCAACTACCTGCAAACCAGCCATAGCTCCTCCTGTGCAGCAGGAACAGGTAGCTTTCTTGATCAGCAGGCCCTTCGTCTCAACCTGAACAATACGGCTCACCTTTCGGACATGGCCCTGCGAAATAGCTCTCCGGTTCCGGATATTGCCGCCAGATGCTCTGTATTTGCCAAGACCGACCTGATTCATGCACAACAGAAAGGCTATGGTCTCGAAGCCATCTGTGACAGTCTCTGTAAAGGTCTGGCCGATAATATATCCGATACCCTCTTCAATAAGTCGGTCCCTGAGTCGCCCATCTTCATGTCTGGAGGGGTAGCAAAAAACCAATCGGTAGTCAGACATTTGCAACGCATCATCGGGAAAGAAATCAGAATTCATCACCATTCCCATCATCTTCCAGCCATTGGTGCGGCCCGGCTCCTCTGGAAGGAGCTAAAAAAGGACAAAAATCTTCCTCCCATCGATCTTACGAACATGGTTGCCGAGCATGGAAGGCTGGAATACTTCTATGAGCCACTTCTGGCTTCTGAAGATATCGGGCAGGAGCATCTTATTCAGGAACAATACATCCATCATCCTTCCATCACCGATCATACAGCAGGAATTCAGGTCGATCGCTTTAAGCTCTCAATTGTCGAAGAGTCACAATTTTACCTGGGGCTTGATGTGGGTTCCACCAGCACTAAAGCGGTTATGCTCAATACAGAGGGTGAACCCTACGCCGGATTCTATACTTACACCCAGGGGCAACCCTTGAAAGCAGTTCAGGCCCTGTTCGAAGCCATTGATCAACTGGCTCAGACTACCGGAGAAACATTTCAGTTTAAATCCAGTGGAACCACTGGTTCGGGGCGGAAGTTTATTGCCGGGATTGTGGGAGCCGACCATGATTACGATGAAATTACAGCCCATGCCCGAGCGGCCTATGAATTGAATCCAAAGACAGATACCATTATTGAGATCGGAGGACAGGATGCCAAATTCACGCGAATGAAAGATGGGATGGTCACTTTTTCTCATATGAATACGGTATGTGCGGCTGGGACCGGGAGTTTTATTGAGGAACTGGCCGGAAGACTGGGAGTCAAGCTAAAGGATTTTGAAAGCCTGGCAATGGGCCGGCAGGCCCCGCTGGCCAGTGACCGCTGCACCGTATTTATGGAGCGGGATATCAACCAGCTTCTTAGCAAGGGCTATTCCGTCGAAGAGGTACTGGCTACGGTTATTCACTCTGTGCGCGAGAACTACCTGAAGAAGGTGGCCAGTGAGGCCCATATCGGCGATCACATCTGCTTCCAGGGAGCTACTGCTAAAAACAGGGCCCTTGCAGCCGCTTTTGAGCAACGCCTGGAAAAGCCAATCTTTATTTCACCTCTCTGTCATCTTACCGGCGCCCTTGGAACCGCCCTGCTTCTGAAGGAGGAGGAGGAAGACATAGAAACAGGATTCAGGGGCATTGATCTTTACAGAAAAAGTATACCGGTACAGACCGAAAGCTGTGATCTGTGCCTGAACCATTGTACCATTAGTGTGGCCAGCATCAACGGGGAGAAACTGGCCTATGGATTCCTGTGCGGAAGGGATTATGAGACCAAAAAATTTGTAAGTAACTCGCAAGGCAGTTTTGAGCTGATCAAGGAACGCAAAAAGCTGATCAAAGGTCCTGAACGAAAAGTTTCGAGGCTGAAAGAAACAGGGGCCCGAGTGGGAATGCCTGCTACGCTGCACCTTACAGAAGACCTGAGCTACTGGACCGCCTTTTTCAGGCTGCTGGGCATTCCGTTGCATACAAGCGAGGGATACAGGGATTCCCTGAAAACGGGTAAGAAAATTGCCGGTGCCGAATTCTGTTCCCCGGTGGATGCCATGTACGGTCATGTTGCCCACATGGCCGATACCTGTGATTATGTCTTTATGCCTGCTTATATTGAATCGAGGTTGAGCCGGGGAACTCAAACGCAGAACTTCTGCTACTACACCCAGTTCAGTGCTTCACTAGCCTACCTGGAGGGACCCCATGTGAGCGATAAACTGATCAGTCCCATGCTGAATTTCAGTAAAAGGATCGACCACAATGCCAGGCTGCTTCTCAAGGAACTGAAGAGGATGGGATTTGATTCACTGACTCTCATAAAGGTAACAGCAGCAATGATCAAGGCAGATAAAGAGTCCCGTCAAATCAAAGAGCGTTTGCAACAGCTGTTTCATAAAAAAGAGAAAGGAAAAGATGTTTCTGTTGTGCTTCTTGGACGACCCTATGTGGTCCTCTCAGATATTCTGAATAAAGGGATCCCTGATATTTTTACCAGGATGGGAATCAATGCATGGTACCAGGACATGCTCAGAACCGATCCGGAATATGATGAAGCATTCAACCATCTACTTGAGAAGACCCCCTGGCACTTCGCCTCCAATATTCTGCGGGCCGCTGAACTTACTGCACGGACAACTAATCTCTACCCGGTACTTATCACTGCCTTTAAATGCGCCCCGGACTCTTTCATCATCGACTATTTTAAGCAGTTGATGCACCTCTATAACAAACCCTACCTGATCATTCAAATAGACGAGCATGATTCAAACACGGGGTATGAAACCCGGATTGAAGCTGCACTGCGCTCCTTCCGAAACCACGCCCGCACTGCAACTGTGCTTATTAATCCCGACCTGGGATCCCTTTTGCCCCGGGTGGAGAGCAGCGTAGGAGAAAAAACACTCCTGATGCCCAATTGGGACCATTTTGTCAGCCCGCTCGTGGTAGCCAACCTGAGAAGAGCCGGACTGGATGCCCGGCTGCTCGAACCGAGCGAACTGGGAATCCGGAAAAGCATGGTGCACAATACGGGCCAGTGCCTTCCCATCAATATCATAGCCCAGAACTGTATCGATTATATTGAAAAGCACAAGCTTGATCCCTCCAATACCATTTTATGGAGTGTTGAGGGATATATCAGCTGCAACCTGAAACAGTATCCCTTCTACATTAAGAAGATCATGGAGAATTACGGGAAGGGGCTTGAAAATACTTCGGTTTATTCAGGGAAAATCACCCACCGCGATATCTCCATCAAGGTCACCTATTACGCCTATTTCGCCTATATGCTGGGGGGTTTGTTTCTAAAGACTGCCTGCCGCATCCGTCCCTATGAGCGTATTCCCGGCCGGACTGACCAGGTTTTCAAAAGTGTGCACCGGGTACTTCTTGATGCATTTTTGGGGAAGACTTCGCTAGAGCAGGCCATTGAAGAAGGACTGGCTCTTGTGGATGAAATAGAATATGACAGAACAAGTCGCAAGCCACAGGTGGCCATCTTCGGCGACCTCTATGTGAGGGACAATGACACCATGAACCAGGGGCTGATCCGTGCCATCGAAGAGGCGGGAGGAGAGGCTGTCACAACTCCCTACAATGATTATGCAAAGATCACCATCGAAAACGTGTTTCGTCGTGCCCATGAACGCGGAGAGCGTTTTGAAACCAATGTGAACAGAGCGTTGCTTTACGTGGTAAAATATATGGACGAACGGTATTATAAACCCTTCATCAGGCACCTGGGTCCAGCCCCGGTCATTAAACCCAAACTCCTGGAAGAGAAACTTGAGCATTTCAATATTGATACCTTCCATGGAGGAGAATCCTACGACAATATCCTGAAGATATTTTACCTGAAAGAGAACTACCCCAAGTTATCTCTGTTTGTTCAGACCAATCCCTCCTACTGCTGTCCGGCCCTGGTAACTGAAGCCATGACCCGGAGAATCAAGGAGCTGACCAGCGTTCCCATCGTCACCCTTACCTATGATGGTACCAGCGATCAGATGAACGATGCCATTGTTCCCTACATCCAGAACGCGATGGCAACAAGCAAATAGATCTCCTTATTCCTGATTTCTCAACTTCCTCAGGCGGAGTGTAAGCACAATTCTGAATATGCCCAGAATTATAAAGGCCAGTCCGGTCCACACGGCGATGGAGATTCCAAGCAACATAGGGTGCCATAAGAAAATAATGGCCAGGAGCATCAGGAAGAGACCCAGCGCAAATTCCCAGGTCCAGTACGAGTGCTGATCCTTCCTTGCCTCGGCTGCTTTCATGAAGATGGAGATACTATTAGCAATCAGCCAGATTCCCACAAACAGGGTAATCAATTTTAATAGCAGGGAGGGATTGATCACCAGCGTGGCTCCCACAGCAAGGTCAAATAAATCACCAGCCAGCTGGAAACCCCATCCCGGAATGTCCCTCCGGTTTTTAATTGTAAAAATTAACTGGATTGCCCCACTGATCAGGATTATCACGCCGATGTACTTGGTAATTTTTTCGAAACTCTCCTCGGGCGATCGCAGGATCCAGTATCCAATCAAAATAAAGACTACTCCAAACAGCGCTGGCATCCACCAGTATTGGGGTTTTCTGGTAATACTTACTTCTTGGTTCATAGGAGTATGATTTGTTAAGAAATATAAGCAATAAACCCTGGATGTTCAACTTATTTGTAAGCATAAATACACATAAGTTTATTGGTTAGCGGGGATAATAAAGCGCTCCAGGAGTTCATGGGTCTTCGTTTTTGCAGTATAATTCCCACCCGTAAAAACAACAACCATGTTTAAGCCAGGAAGAACCATAATGTTTTGACCACCCCATCCCCC
>DAOWFP010000043.1 GCA_030637895.1 Bacteroidota bacterium
CAAACGTTCGAAGAAACGCTTGTATACCACCGTAAGGTTGTGGGCCGATGCAAAAGAGGGGATGACACTTTCAGGATAATCCTGGTAGTCTCTGGAGGTGTTCAAGAAACTATAAGAGATCCAGTAATCGGAACCCCGCAGACTCTCGCTGTCACGCCAGAAGAAGTCGATGCCCTGTGCCCTTCCGTAACCATCGTTGTTGTAGTCTGCAGCCACCGGACTGTAAAGAGAGGCAAACTTCACCAGCTCGTCATAATATTTGAGATAGCCCTCCACCCTGAATGTCCTTCGATGCTTCCGGTACTGAAAGTTGAGTATATAGTGATCTGCCTTTTCAGGAGAAAGATCGGGTGCAAACTGTAGATAATCATTCTCCGGTTTTTGCCGGTATTTGCCCCAGGCAAATGAGAACTGGCTGTAGGTTCCTGTTTTGTATGCCGCAGATATTCGTGGCAGTAATGCCGGTTCCTGGAGAAGTGATGAGTACTCTGCCCTGACACCGGTGCGAAGTGCCAGCTTCTTTGAAATTTTCCACTCTGTCTCCGCGAAAAGGGAGGGCAGATTATCTATCATCTCCATACGGATGGAGCTGTCGCTGGTAATCGTTTGACTGTACCAGCCCCTGTTAAAATCTCCGCCGAAACGGGTCTTGAAGTTTTCGGATGTCAGGTTTGTGAAAGTTAATTTTATTGAAGCTCCAGTGTTCACTGTGGTCACCGGTACTCCCACATAGTTGATCTTCTCGCTGTCACGGCTGTAGGCCACCCCTGTCCGGATCAGCCACTTCTCAGCCAGCTGATCGGTATAGCTGGTATTGGCGTAAAAGTTTAGATTGTCCAACTTCATATCATCCATGGTACCGGCTTCAAAATTGTCATAATTCATCCCCATACTCATGGAGTTGAAGGAGGCAAAGGATTTTAGCAATCCATTCTCTCCAATCTGCTGCCTGAACATGAGCATCCCATCTCCAAGAACAGGAGCTTTGGTCCAGTCCACATTTTGTTCGAATAGTTTATGGGTGAGAGTACTGTTGGCATACAAACCGGTCACAGCCAGCGAGCTCTTCTCCCAGCGTTTTGCCCAGGAAGCATTGGCCCCCACGGTCATCACGGCCACACTGGCCTTGTCCTCTGTCTCCAGTCCGTTCGTACTCAGGTCCACAATGGATGAGAGGGCATGACCGTATTCAGCCGAATAACCCCCTGTGCTGAAGAGGGTTTCGGAGAAGAGCAGGGGCGAAAAGCGCCCCCGGGTGGGAACATCGGGCATGCTGGAGAAGTAGGGCGACTGAACAAGCATCCCATCCATATAAGTTTTGGTCTCATAGCTTTCACCACCCCTCACAAAGAGCATTCCTTCTTCGCCCACCTTCTGTGATCCGGGCATGGTGGCGTAGGCACCATAGATATCTCCCACCGCGCTGGCCGTGCTGGCTATATCATAGGAGCTGAGGGTAGCCGATTTCTTCTCATCACTTGCACTGAAAATACCTGCGGTAATCATCACCTCGTTCAGCTCACTCACTGCTTCTCTTAATATGATTACCAGAGGGGACCGAAGAGTATCCAGATCCACTTCCAGTAACTGTTTTTCAAAACCTATAAAACTTGCGATTAAAACCTGTCTGCCCGTGAGGGTGGTGGAGAGTATAAATGCTCCGCTAGTATCGGTAGTGCATCCGTCATAGGATCCTTCCAGGTAAACATTGGCAAATGATACCGGATTTCCTTTGCGGTCGGTGATGCTTCCTTTGATTTGCTGTTGTGCTCCAGCACTCACTGTAAGGAGTAGCAGGAAAATTATGCTGAATTGTTTCATCTGTCCGAGTTTTTAACTGAGGTAAAATTATGAACAACCTGAGGCGGAACAAAAAGTATCTGCCTGAACCTGCATATCCATAGGATGAATGGTAGAATCGGGAGATAAATGGAAAATTTCTATATTGCAGGACTATGAAAATACTTCTGAATGTACTGGTTGCAGCCGGGTTTGCCCTGGCCCTGTATATTGTCACGAAAACCTTTGAGATACCTCACCAGGAGTACCAGGATGATCCCTCCCTCTTTCTCTACGATCAAGGGAATGCATCCCCGGCAATTCGTGCCGAGATCATGGAACAACTGGAAGTGTTTCAGGAGGGTTATGAGAAGCGGGATACCTCGATCCTGGAATCCTATATGGAGCAGTTGTTCTCCAGGGAGAACATGCTGATTCTGGGGACCATGCCCGGGGAGATTTATTCAGGTTATGTGGAGGCCGCCGATCTGGTATCCTCCGACTGGCTCTTATGGGGAGATGTGTATATGCTGCATGAAAGCTCAAATATCTCTGCCAGTGATAGCGTGGCCTGGTTCTCCATGATCGGACATGTGGAATTTGACATGTCCAGTTTGCTCGATCTCCCCCTCAGGGTATCGGGTGTGATGGTAAGGGAGGATATGGGCTGGAAGTTCCAGCAGCTCCAGTTTCAATTTGACCTGAATAATCTGTGGGTCCTGTACGCCACCATCCTGCTTGCCATCCTGTTGCTGGCGAGCCTGATCAGACTGGTGTATATTATCATCCGAGCCAGCAGGAAGTGAGGCAGACAGGGTCAGTGATAGGTAACCACATCGACCTTATTCCATGCGCCCCTTGTAAAATCGGGGATCCTGACCGGCATGCCCTGATTTTCAATGGACTTCTCGGAAAGTTCGATGATGGATGACCATTCAGCTGCATCGTAAACATCCATATCCAGTGGCAGGCCGTTCCTCAGACAATGGATCAGACGGTAATCCATGGTAAAATCCATTCCTCCATGTCCGCCTACCTTGCGGGCCAGTTCTCCCACCTCTTTGGTAATGGGATGTTCGTAATCAGCCAGAAGCTTTTCCATCTCTTCCTCTCCCATGAAGCTGTGTCCAAAGGGTTCCAGGGCTATACCCTGAACGGGCCATTTCTGTACAAAACCCTTGGTGCCGCTGAGCAGGTGAATCCTGCTGTAGGGGCGCGGACTGGTCACATCATGCTGGATCATCATACTTTTGCCCTTTGCCGTCTTAATCAGGGTGGTGTTCATATCCCCCCTTGCATATTCCCTATTGGCATAATCTGAATCTTCTCCGAATTTCTTTTTTGCAAATTCGGTCATGCCAAACTGGTCGCTGGCTACGGAGACCAGGTACTCCATTTTATCCCCCCGGTGAATATTCAGAGTGTGGCAAATGGGACCAAAGCCATGGGTGGGGTAGAGGTTGGCATTTCGTTTCTGATTGTGCCTTAGCCGCCACATATCCCAGTACCCATTCTCTTCATTGAAATTGGATGCCCTAAGGTCGTGAATATAGGCCCCTTCGGCATGTACAATTTCCCCCAGGAGTCCCTGTCTGACCATATTCAGAGTTGCCAGCTCGAAAAAGTCATAGTTACAGTTTTCCAGCTGCATACAGTGACGCCTGGTACGTTCTGCTGTATTTACCAGCTGCCAGCACTCATCGATGGAGATGGCTATGGGTACCTCACTTGCCACATGCTTTCCTTGTTCCATGGCATAAACCGCGATGGGCGTATGAAGGTCCCAGTGGGTGCATACATATACCAGGTCCACATCTTCCCGTTCACATACCTTTTTCCAGTCCTCCAGACCGGAATAGCTATCTGCTTTTGGTAATCCGGCCTCCTGAAGAATCTCCTGGGATCTGTCCAGGTTCTCCTGGACCAGGTCACAAAGGGCCACAATTTTCACTCCATCAAGAAAGGTGTAGCGGCGTACAGCCCCTTTGCCTCTTCCGCCCAGTCCTATAAAGGCCACATGGACTGTATCTATGGGATCACAGCGCAGCTCAATCACATCGGATTGACCTTCCGGTCGAGGAGGTTCAGGGAAGAGCTCCCTGGCCTCAAAGGGGGTTTCTTCACTTTGTTTATCAGCTGAAGTGCATGCTCCAAGTATAAGCAAAAGGGAGAGAAGCGGCAGTAGAAATGATTTCATTTTGAGTTTTGTTTTCATCTTGGTGTTGGTCAAAGTGTTAGTTATAGTTTTATAAGGTCAATTTCAGAAGCAGGCCTATCCAGTGTTAATTCGATGACTGTGGCCACTTCATCCGGTAGTTTTTTAGGCAGCTGCAGAATTATACTTCCATTGTCCTGCTTGATATTCAGGGATGTATCGTCCTGAAGAAAACGGGCGCTCTTCACGGAGATGTTTTCATCATGAGGCAGTACCAGTGTTTTACCTGGTTTGCTAAGCAGGTGGATATAAATCTTGTTCTCCTTGTGGGTGCTGACCATCTTTTCAGTGGGGAGATAGGGACCGCCGCGTGTTCCGTATACCGCCTCCTGGTTTATGGAGAGCCACTGGCCTATTTCAGTCAGAATATCCACCTGCCGTTGTTCGATGCGGCCATCAGGCATGGGACCAACATTAAACAAGAGGTTTCCATCTCCGCCTATGGTCTGTAACAGGGTATGGATGCATTCCTTTTTGGATTTCAAATTCTCATTGGGTTTCCAGGCCCACTGTTCTCCAATGGTCATGCATGTTTCCCAGGCAAACTTATTATCAAATGCACCAATCTGCTGCTCCGGAGTGGCAAAATCGCCGGCAAAGCGAGCACTCCTGGATTTGTCTTCCATCCCTTCTCTTCCTTTATCTACCCGGTTATTTATCAGAATATCATCTTTCATTTCGCGTAGGTAGGCGTACATATCTGTGCCCATTTCATGGGTCCAGGCCCATTCCCACTCTCCGTCAAACCAAATCAGGAAGGTGTTGTAATCCCTGACCAGCTCCTCGAGCTGCTTCTTCATAAAGGTGATATACTGTTCCATTTGCACCTGAGTTACCGAATCCATATTTCTTGATTCATTAAAGCTGTAGTCCGGTGCGGGGTAATCTACTGGATAGTCATCCCGATACCAGTCGCAGATAGAATAGTAGGTGCCAAATTTAATTCCTTGTTTCTCGCACTCTTCTGCCAGCTCCTTGAGGATTCCCTTGCCATAGGGGGTGGCCGCCATATCATAGTCGGTATACTCACTGTCCCAGAGGCTAAAGCCATCGTGATGCCGGCTTGTTATAATGATGTATTGCATCCCGGCTGCTTTGGCAGCACCCACCCAATCTGCCGCAGCGTATAATTCAGGGTTGAAGCCCAGATAGAGCTTGTCATATTCATCTATGGGAATCTCCCTCCCTCTGGACCATGAGATCTCTGTTCCCTTCAGAGATACAGGACCCCAGTGAATGAACATTCCAAAGCGCATATCCTGGAACTCCTGAAGTGATTCTACGTTGGTAAGCAGGCCCGGATTTGCTTCACCTCCGCCTGAATATTGCGCTTGTCCGTAATGGGGTATCAGCAATAAAAGAATTGTCCAAAAAAAATGTTTCATAGGATGGCTTTGTTTTGAAGAAGCAGGGTTCGCTATCATCAGTAAAAGTGTTGTGTGTGCTTGCAATTTAGCATGAAAAATGCATAACTTTATAGACTATGCTAAGTATTTCTCTTCACATATGGCTCCTGTTCATCCCCTTATGGTCAGAGGTCCCGACAGCAGCTAAACCAGCCGAGGTGTACATTCGTATCAACCAGGTGGGTTACCGGTGCGGTGAACAAAAGTTGGCCATTGTATTCTCGTCCAAAAAAATTAAAGAGACCTTTACTTTGACCTATGCAGAATCGGGAGAGAGGCTGCTCACCATAAGGCCCCTTAGGTCTGAGGCAAAGACCTGGGGTGCATTTGAGTACTACTATACCTACGATTTCAGCCGGGTGACTGAGCAGGGCTCCTTTTTTCTGAAGGGAGACAAAAGTGGAACCCGGAGTCCGGACTTTCAAATATCCGACCATGCCTATGATCATCTTCAGGAAGAGTTGCTTGCATTTATGCGCCAGCAACGCTGCGGGTACAATCCCACCCTGGATATGGCCTGTCATGAACAGGATGGCCGTTCCTTTTACGGCCCCATACCCGATTCCACCTATGTGGATGTTAGCGGGGGCTGGCATGATGCAGGTGACATGCTCAAATACCTGATTACAGGCTCTTATGCCACGGCTCATATGTTGCTGGCCTATGAGCTGTATCCCGACCGTTTTGCTGACCACTGCAATGCACTGGGTCAGCCTGGAACTAATGGGATCCCGGATGTCCTGGATGAGGCAAAGTGGGGACTTGACTGGATCCATAAGTTGCATCCTGCTCCGGATCAGCTGGTACATCAGGTAGCAGACGACCGCGATCATGTGGGCTGGAAGATGCCCGACCAGGATCGATCGGATTATGGCTGGGGAGAGAATAGCTACCGGCCGGCCTATTTTGCTACAGGGGAACCCCAGGGACTGAATCGCTACCAGAGTGAGGCCACAGGGGTCTCCAACCTGGCGGGCCGTTCTGCAGCAGCCATGGCTCTTGCGGCACGCATTTGGAAGGAAGAGTTAGGTGATCCCATGTTTGCGGATAGCTGCATGGAGGCTGCTGTTACACTCTATAAGTTGGCTAAGCTTAAGGAGGGATATCAGCAAGGGAATTCTTATGGGGCACCCTATCGCTATGGAGAGATAAGCTGGGCCGATGATATGGAATGGGGAGCAGCCGAACTATATAAGACCACAGGTGAGCCTGGCTACCTGGAAGATGCCCAAAGGTATGCCCGGATGGCTGGAACCGTCTCATGGATGCCGCTTGATACTGCAGAACATTACCAGTTCTACCCCTTTATAAATATGGGCCACTATTCACTTTATGGCGCGGCAGGTGAATCATTCAAGGATAGTCTGGCGGCATACTACAGGGAGGGGATCGAAAGTTGCCTGGCAAGAGCAGGAACGAATCCCTACGGGATCGGGATCCCCTTTATCTGGTGTTCCAACAATTTGCTCACCAGTCTGATTGCCCAGGTGATTCTTTACGAACATATGACTGGCGATGACCGCTATGCCGGGTTCTTATTACAGCAACGCGACTGGCTTTTTGGAAGGAATCCATGGGGAACTTCCATGTTTACCGGGATCCCGGAAGGGGGAGAGTACCCCGTGGATGTCCACACAAGCATATATGCATTAACAGGGATGGAGGTGGTCGGGGGACTGGTGGATGGACCGGTGTATGGAAGCATATACCGTTCACTCAAGGGATTGCATCTGAATGACAGCGATGAATTTTCTGCCGTGCAGAATCCGTTTGTGGTCTACCACGACGATATGGGCGATTACTCTACCAACGAACCTACCATGGATGGAACAGCAGGAGCCATCCTGATGATGGCCCATTTTGCAGCGCAGTAAATCCCGCCAAAATAAAGCGAGAAAAGTGTGTCTACTTGCCTTTTTTCTGGAGCAGGATTTCGGTGGGTTCAATGGTGACAAGGCACCCTTTGGACATGCCAAGCAGCTCCTCCTCAATCTCACTGTAGAAGAGCTCCAGCTTTTCTGTTTGATCCACAAATTCAATTACCACTGGTAACTTTTCGGTTAGTTCCCAGAACCGGGAGGAGCGGATCGCGTTGCTGGAGCCATAGCCCATGATTCCCCTGAATACAGTTGAACCAGCGATTCCTTTTCGATGCGCCAGTTCAACCAGGTACTGGTAGAGCAGTTTGGTGCCGATTTTATCGGTAGTGCTGGCTTTGATCTTGAGCCTGCTGTATTTGGAACCACGTGTCGTTTTTTCCATGTTTTATCCCATTAACTTGGTGGAAATATATCCCAGGTAAACCGCAACGAATCCAAGGAAAATGCTCAATCCTGTGTAAAGAAGCAGGGGGAGGATCTGGCCGTTTTTCATCAATACAAGATTTTCACCCGAAAAGGAGGAGAAGGTGGTAAATCCGCCACAGAGACCCACCATCAGGAACATCCTCCACTCGACAGTCAAGATCGGACTTTTCTCAGAGATCCCGATGAGGAATCCGATCAGCAGGCTCCCCAACACATTTACGGTGAGTGTTCCAATGGGGATGGAGAGCCAATCGATGCGGGTGTTGAGCCGGGAGACCAGGAAGCGGGCCACGCTCCCAA
>DAOWFP010000093.1 GCA_030637895.1 Bacteroidota bacterium
CACTACAAAGCCATCGATGCGGGAATAGATCAGTTCGGTGGAAATAACGACATGGGACCAGTGCTGGAAGCCTTTAATATGGGCGTAGAGGAGCATGGTGAAGCATATATGAAAGAACGCTTTGAGCTGTCCGCTATCAGGCTCCTTCGCAATATTTTCAGGGTAGGTCTTTTTGAGAATCCCTACCTGGATCCAGACAAAACAGCAGAAATCGTTGGGAACTCAGAATATATGAAGGCCGGTTTCGAGGCACAGCTACGTACTGTAGTCATGTTAAAGAACCAGCAACAAACCCTTCCCCTGGAGAAACAGTTAAAGGTATATATCCCACAGCGCCACATTCCGGCAAGTAGTGGCTGGTTTGGAAGGCCAAGCCCGGAAAGATGGGTGGATGCATTCAGCAAGGAGATCGTATCTAAATATTTCGTGCTTGTAGAGACTCCCGAAGAAGCCGATTTCGCCCTGCTGGGGATACAAAGTCCCAATGGAGGAACAGGTTATGATGGCAGTGAACTGGAAAAGGGGGGCAATGGTTATGTTCCCATTTCCCTTCAGTATAGCCCCTATAAGGCGGAATATGCCCGTGAAACCAGTATTGCAGGTGGGAGTTCCTTCGAGGACTTTACCAACCGGACCTACAAAGATAAAACCACAACAG
The DNA here is from genome assembly GCA_030637895.1 of Bacteroidota bacterium. GTDB lineage: Bacteria > Bacteroidota > Bacteroidia > Bacteroidales. Next base: position 659 of record DAOWFP010000093.1, read on the forward strand.
CCTCGAATATCCCAGATATGAAACTGGTACTTGAGACCAGAAAACTAATGGGTGATAAGCCAGTGGTGGTGGTAGTCAATGTATCCAAGCCCATGGTTTTTGCTGAGATTGAGCCAGCAGCCGATGTCATCCTGGTACATATGGGTGTGCAGGATCAGGCACTGATGGATTTGATCTCAGGTGCAGTGGAGCCCTCTGCTCTGCTTCCTTTCCAAATGCCGGCTACCATGAAGACAGTGGAAGAGCAGTTCGAGGATGTTCCACGCGATATGGAGTGCTATACCGACGCGGAGGGCAACACCTATGACTTTACATTTGGACTGAACTGGAGTGGCGTAATCAGCGACGAAAGGGTAAGTAAATACAAATAAGATAGAATATTGATCACCAGATTAAAAAAGCAACTACCCCCGGGTGGTTGCTTTTTTTATGTTAGGGATTGTACTTCGACAGCCTGAGCAGCTCCTGGAAGTTGCGCTGCGACATTACCTGGTGAACGCTTAAGCCCGGATTTCGCTCAACAAATGCATTGACGATCTGCCATCCCTGCCAGACTGCTGCCTTCCCGGGCGATTCGGAGGTATAAAAACTTGTATAGGGAGCATCCTCCACCAGCTTGCGTATGTTCATCGGATCGGTGGAGAAGAGCAGTTTCTCCTCAATCAGGTGGGTCCACATCTGCTTTTCGTTGTTCCTGCACCATTTCATTTGTTCGTCTGTAAAGCCCATATTCAACTGCTCATCCAGTTCCGGAAACATGGCACCCACAAACCAGGCCAACTGGCCATGATAAATCATCCTGGAAAGTACATTGTCAAGAGAATCGTTGTAGGGATAGAGCTGTGTGGCCCAGGCGCTCATCACATCCACAGGTACCCTGGCAGGTTCCTTCTTTCGCAACAGGTAAGAGGGGGTCCCCATCTGCTGGTAATAGCTGCATTCACTCCCCAGGTACTGGTCAAGGCCCACGCCAACAAAAGAACCAACTGTTAATAGCCCCTGGTTGAACCTGCTTACATAAGCCACTACCCTGGGTGCCAGAGAATCGGGATAATGATAGAGATAGTGTCTGAAGCCTTCGCTCAGTGCGGTCTCTATCTCTGTGGTGGATGCAAAAATCTCTTTGGTGTATTCGTATACCTCTCTGTTTGTAGGATCATTAATAAACATGGAAAGATAGGAAGGGTACCTGCGCGAAGAGGCTTGACCAATACTGACCACATGCACATTAAACACATCAAAGAAATCGTCATATTGCTTGTACATTGCGCCAATAGCAAAATCCATGCTATCCTGATCCATTTCAAATAGGTCCCGGTCGAATCGCTCCAGCTTTATGTTTAGATCAACTTTGGAAATATCCACGTCAAGCGAATTGTTCCTGCATCCGCATAATAGCAATGCAATACCCGTTATAAAAAGTATGGTGCGTTGAACAGGTCTCATCATATTCATTAAATTTGAATTTTTAAAGCGCTTAACAAAAGTATAAAATATGCAACGAATACTGGTTATTTTAACCTTCCTGGGTGCCATACTCTCTCTTAATGCTCAGACATCACGCGTTAAGTTCAATGTAGAGGTGGATCCTCAATTCGCCTGGTTCAGCTCAGACGACGAAACTGTAGAACCCAATGGATCAATTTTTCAAGTGCATGCAGGTCTCAATATGGACTTTTATTTCGCCGAGAATTATGCCTTTGTACTGGGTGTTGGAATCAATAACCTGGGGGGAAACCTACTCTACGCCGATTCGACCGAATTCAGCTCAAAAGGAGAAACTCTTCTGGTGGAACCCAACCAGTCAGTTAAACTGAATCTGCAGTATATCGACATTCCAGTTGGACTTAAACTGAAGACCGAGGAGCTGGGATATGCCACTTACTTTTTGCAACTTGGATTCAATCCCATGATTAATCTCAATGCAAAAGCCAGCTCCGAAGATGCTTCCTTTGACAAGGTAGACATTAAGGAGAGTATAATCTCCTTTTATCTCGGTTACCATGTGGGAATTGGTATTGAATATAAGCTGGGGGGAAGCACCGCTCTCATTGGAGGCGTTCGCTGGTCGTCCGGATTTACCGATGTAACTGATAATGACAGGACCAATGTGACTTTGAATGCCCTCTCCATTCACCTTGGGGTTCTATTCTGATCTGCCATGAAGATTGCACTTGCACAACTGAACTATATTGTCGGTGATTTTGATGGGAACCTGACCAAGATCATCGCTTCTGTTTCGAATGCCACCTCATCCGGTGTCGAGCTGGTAGTATTTTCTGAACTCTCCATATGTGGATACCCTCCCCTGGATCTGCTGGAAA
>DAOWFP010000201.1 GCA_030637895.1 Bacteroidota bacterium
GAACCCAGCTTTCAATTTCATCAGCAAATTCTTCGAGGTTCACATCCTCATCGTCCTCATCCGATTCACGATATACATCAATCTCATATCCGGAGAGCTGACTGGCCAGTTTGATATTCAGGCCACCTTTGCCGATGGCCAGGCTTACCTCCTTGGGCTGCAGGTATACTTCTGCTCGCTTCTCCTCATCATCCAGCTTGATGGATGTGATCTTGGCCGGACTCAGCGACCGTGTAATAAACAGCTGGATGTTGGTTGTATAGTTGATTACATCGATGTTTTCATTCTTCAGTTCCCTGACGATGCCATGGATCCGGGATCCTTTCATTCCAACACAAGCACCAACCGGATCAATTCTTTCATCATAAGACTCCACAGCCACTTTGGCCCTTTCTCCAGGAACCCTGACAATCTTTTTGGTAGTGATTAGTCCGTCGAAAATCTCCGGAACCTCCAATTCAAAGAGGCGCTCAAGGAATATGGGTGAGGTTCTGGAAAGGATAATCAAGGGATTTGCATTACGCATATCCACCTTTACTACAACCGCCCGAATGGTATCACCCTTTCGGAAATAGTCGGAGGGGATCTGTTCAGTCTTGGGCAAAATCAGTTCATTGCCTTCATCATCCAGAATCAGGATTTCTCTTTTCCAAACCTGGTAGACCTCACCTGTTACCACATCGCCAATCCTGTCCTTGTACTTGTTATACAGATGATTCTTCTCCAGTTCCATGATTCTTGCGGAGAGGTTCTGGCGAAGTGCCAGGATGGCACGTCTGCCAAAATCACCCAGTTTTACCTCGTCGGTTACCTCTTCACCTACCTCGTAATCGTCATCTATCTCCTTGGCCCTGGTCAAAGTAATCTGCACGGCAGCATCTTCCAGTTCATCATCCTCCACAACCTCACGGTTTCTCCAGATCTCAAAGTCACCCTTGTCGATGTTGATGATGATGTCAAAATTTTCATCGGTCCCGTATTTCTTCAGAAGCATGCCCCTGAATACATCCTCAAGGACACTCATCATCGTCACCCTGTCGATGTTCTTTAATTCCTTAAATTCGGAAAATGTCTCTATCAAATTAAGATTTTCCATTGCTCAACTATTGAATCAATTAAATGCTATTATTGCTTTTGCTGTTTTGATCTCTTCAAAACCTATCTCTTCGTCGTCACCACTTACCATTAAAACGATTCCCTTCTCTTCCACCGATACCAGTTTGCCTTTTACCTTGATACCGTCGGTATAGAGCACCTCAATGTCACGACCCACATTCTTCTCATACTGCTGCTTTACCCTGAATGAACCACTCAGTCCAGGTGAGCTCACCTCCAGGGAATAATCTTCCAATTCACGATCCAGGGACTCATTCACAAAGCGACTAATCTTCACACACTCATCAATGGAGATTCCATCCGGACTGTCCACATGGACCCTGATGGCGTTCCCCGGCTTCACAACAACTTCCACAAGGAAAACGTCGCTTCCTTCAATGTGCTGCTCAATCAGTTCTGTAATGCTCTCTGTCGTAATCATTTTTTTGGGTAATAAAATAGGGGACCACAAGCCCCCTAGAACAAATCTCTCCTAACGACAGCGCAAAAGTACAAAAAATCATGAAATGTGCAAAAAACGGATTGTTTTTTCGCTGATACAAACCCGATTATGACAATAAAAACATAATTTTGTTCCACAACAAACCCAGATGGGGAACAATCCTTCTACCAATAAGCTGAAAATCATCAATGATCCTGTTTATGGATTTATCAAAATTCCATACGATCTGATCTTTGATCTCATAGAACACGCCCTGTTCCAGCGCCTGAGAAGAATCCGGCAGCTGGGGCTCACCCACTTTGTCTATCCGGGTGCCAACCACACACGTTTTCAGCATGCCGTGGGCGCCATGCACCTGATGGGCCTGGCCATCGAGGTGATCCGCTCCAAGGGTCATGCCATTAGCGATGAGGAGGCCGAAGCGGTGACCATAGCCATCCTACTCCATGATATCGGTCACGGCCCTTTCTCCCATTCCCTGGAACACAGTCTGATCAGGAACACCACTCATGAGGAAATCAGTCTACTCTTTATGGAGCAGCTCAACAATGAGTTCCGTGGGGCATTGACCATGGCCATTGAAATTTTCAGGAATCGTTACCCCAAAAAATTCCTGCACCAGCTTGTTTCCAGTCAGCTCGACATGGACCGGCTCGATTACCTGAAGCGTGATAGTTTTTTTACAGGGGTCACCGAGGGTGTGATCGGATCGGACCGGATCATCAAGATGCTGAATGTGCTGGACGACCAGCTGGTGGTGGAGGAAAAAGGAATCTACTCCATTGAAAAGTTCTTAATTGCCAGGAGACTGATGTACTGGCAGGTCTATTTACACCGCACTGTGGTGGCCTCTGAGCAGGTCCTGGTGATGATGTTAAAAAGGGCACAGGCCCTTGCATCCGGAGGTGAAGAGCTCTTCGCCACCCCTGCCCTGGCTTACTTTCTTCACAAGCAAACCCAGGTTTCCCTGGAACAGTTTGCTCAGCTTGACGACGACGATATTCTTGCCTCGGCCAAGGTTTGGTGCAACAATTCGGACCGGGTGTTGTCTATGTTAGCGAACGGACTGGTCAACCGGAAGCTGTTCTCAGTGGAATTGGACAACCAGCCCTTCAGTGCTGATCGTGTTGCAGAGATCAGGAGCAGCGTGACAGAGAAACTGTCCCTGAGTCACGAAGAGGTAGCATACCTGGTAGTATCGGATAGCATCAGCAATTATGCATACTCTGATATGGACGACCGAATTACCATAATGGATAAGCATGGAAAGACCCGTGATATTGCCGAAGCCTCCGATATTCTGAATATTTCTGTGCTCTCCAAGACTGTACGAAAATATTTCCTCTGCTATCCCCGTTTCATGAAAGAGAAATAATAGAATTAATCATATAAACTATACCCGAATGAATTTCACTGCTGCTCTTATTGCTGAATTCCTGAAAGGCTCGGTGGAGGGCAATCCTGAAGCCACCGTTAGTGACATAAGCAAAATTGAGGAGGGAAAGCCCGGAACACTATCCTTCCTGGCCAATCCGAAATATGAAAAGTTCATATACGATACCCAATCTTCCATAGTCATAGTAAATGCTGATTTTCAACCTCAGAAAAAAATTAGTGCCACCCTGGTCAGGGTCAAAAACGCATATGAATCCTTTGCGGCTCTTCTCAGGCTCTACGATCAGAGCAAACCGAAGAAGAGCGGGGTCAGTAAAATGGCTGTTATCTCAGATACAGCAAGCCTTGGAAAAGATCTCTATGTGGGCGAATTCACTGTTGTGTCTGAGAACGTATCCATAGGCGACGGGGTTCAGCTCTACCCGCAGGTCTATGTGGGCGACCATGTGAAAATCGGGGAAGGAACTATTCTCCATCCCGGCGTCAAGGTGTATGAAGGTTGTAAGATCGGAGCCCATTGCGTCATACATGCCGGGGCCATTATTGGTGGAGATGGGTTTGGATTTGCTCCCAACCAGGACAATAATTATGAGAAGGTCCCACAGGTGGGTAAAGTGATCATTGAGGATCATGTGGAGGTGGGTGCCAACACTACAGTGGACCGAGCCACCATTGGTGCCACCATCCTGCGCAAAGGGGTAAAGCTGGATAACCTGATTATGATCGGACACAACGTAGAGATCGATGAGAATACGGTTATCGCTGCCCAGAGCGGTATTTCGGGATCCACCAAAGTGGGTAAGAATTGTATGTTCGGCGGACAGGTGGGGCTGATCGGGCACATTAATATCGCCAGTGGTGTGAAGATTGCTGCCCAGTCTGGAATCTCCAAGGACATCAAGGAAGAGGGGATCGTAATCCAGGGTTCGCCTGCTTTCGAATTCGGACCTTACCAACGCAGCTACCTGCTGTTCCGTAACCTGCCTAAATTGCGCGAACAGATCAACGAACTGGAACGAAAAGTAGAGCAGCTAAAACAATAAGCTTGATGTCGGTTTGTCTATATTTTATATCTTTGACCTCGATTTATGGCGGAAAAACAGAGAACACTTAAGGCACCTATATCTTTTAAAGGAAAGGGGCTCCACACGGGCGTGGTGGTCAATATGACCTTCCTTCCTGCACCCGACAGTCACGGATACATCTTTAAACGCACCGATCTTCCCGGTCAACCCCTGATTAACGCACTGGCAGAAAATGTGGTGGAAACTAAAAGAGGAACCGTACTTGAAGAGAACGGAGCCCGGGTCTCAACCATTGAGCATGTGCTGGCCTCCTTTGTGGGCATGGGCATCGACAATGTACTGGTGGAAGTAGACGGACCGGAAGCACCCATCCTGGATGGTAGTGCACGGGATTTTGCAGAAGCCATTGACAAGACCGGGGCAGTAGACCAGGCCACCGACCGCAAATATTTTATTCTGAAGGAGAAGGTGGAGTACTACGATGAAGAGAGTGGTATCCATATTATCGCCTATCCCGATAAGATTCAGAGTATCAATGTATTGATCGATTATAACTCCATTGTACTTGGCAACCAGTACGCCTCCCTGGAGGAATTACAAAATTTTAAGGAGGAGATTGCCCCCTGTCGTACCTTTGTGTTCCTGCGCGAACTAGAGTACCTGGCCAAAAACAACCTTATCAAGGGCGGAGATGTGGACAACGCCATTGTGATTGTGGACCGGAAGTGGGAGCAGGAAGAGCTGGACCGTCTGGCAGACCTATTCAACAAACCACATATCAGTGTTCAGCCCGAAGGGATCCTCAACAATGTGGACCTGCGATTTCCCAATGAACCAGCCAGGCACAAACTACTGGATCTGGTTGGCGACCTGGCACTGGTGGGAAGATGGTTTAAGGCCAAAATCATTGCAACCAGACCCGGGCATCACAGCAACAACGAATTTGCCAGGGCACTTCGTCAGGTGATGAAGAAGGAGGCACTTCAAAAACAAATTCCTGTTTATAATCCCAACCTGGAACCTCTGATCGATATCAATGAGGTAAAAAGAAGGCTGCCTCACCGCTACCCCTTCCTGATGGTCGACAAAGTGATCCACCTGGATGAAAAATCGGTGGTGGGTATCAAAAACGTTACCACCAATGAGCCCTTCTTTACCGGACATTTCCCTGAAGAACCGGTGATGCCAGGAGTATTGCAAATTGAAGCCGCGGCCCAGGTGGGTGGGATCCTGGTACTGGGAACGGTACCCGATCCTGAAAACTACTCCTCCTATTTCCTGAAAATTGAGAAGGTGAAATTTAAAAGAAAAGTTATTCCCGGCGATACTCTCATCATCAAGGTCGACCTACTGGAGCCGATCCGGCGTGGCATTGCACTGGTGTATGCAGAAATCTTCGTTGGTAACAAGCTGGCGATGGAGGGTGAACTGATGGCACAGATCGTAAAAAACAAAAGTAATGATTGACAAGTTGGCAAACATACATTCCGGAGCAAGCATCGCCGAGGATGTAAAGATCGAAGGATTTGCCACCATATATGAGGATGTGGAGATCGGTTCAGGCAGCTGGATCGGACCCAATGCAGTGATTATGAATGGTGCCAGGATTGGGAAAAATGTCCAGATATTTCCGGGAGCAGTAATTTCGGGCGATCCACAGGACTTAAAATTTGAAGGCGAAATAACCACCACTGAGATAGGTGATAATACCATTATTCGTGAGTATGTTACCATTAACAAAGGGACCAAAGCCAATGACCGTACTGTGGTTGGAAAAGACTGCCTGATAATGTCCTATGTGCATATTGCCCACGATTGTGTCCTGCAAGACAGGGTGATCCTGGGGAGCTACGCGGGACTGGCGGGTGAGGTGGAAGTGGATAACTGGGCCATCATTAGCCCTGGCAGTCTGGTCCACCAATTTGTGCGCATCGGTGCCCATGTTATGATCCAGGGCGGTAGCAAGGTGACAAAGGATGTGCCTCCCTTTGCCATGGCAGGAAGAGAGCCCATCTCCTTTACAGGAATCAATTCCATTGGTCTGCGCCGAAGGGGCTTTACCAACGATACCATTTATGCCATTCAGGAGGTCTTCCGGATTATTTACCAGCGAGGATTGAATATTTCCGATGCCATGGAATTTGTTGAAGCCAATCTGCCTGCCTCCAAAGAGCGGGACGAGATCATTCTCTTTATCCGCGCTTCAAAAAGGGGAATTATCAGGGGCTATTTCGACGGGAAGGAGGTCTAGGATTCATTCCACCCTTGTGCTTGTAGCTGAATGGCGTTCCCATCGTTGCCCACCAATAGAGCCGATCCCTTCTTATCGGTAATGTTTCCAATAACACTTACCCCCTCTATAGCTGAAACTTTATCGTGATCAGAAAGTGGAACTGTAAAAAGTAATTCGTAATCCTCTCCTCCGTGTAGGGCTGCCACCATGGGTTCCATCTGGAACTCAGCAGCAGCTTCTTTGGTCTCCTCAGCCAAAGGAATACGCTCATCATAGACCTGGCACCCGCATTCAGAAGCTTTACAGATGTGCAGCAGCTCCGATGCGAGTCCGTCCGAGATATCAATCATAGCGCCTGGCACAATGCCGGCTTCCTTCAGGGCCAGTAAAACATCCACCCGTGGTTCCGGCTTCAGGTAGCGCTCCAGAATGTAGTCATAACCTGTAAGTTCGGGCTGAAAACCAGGTTCCTCCGCATGAAGCTGCTTTTCCCTCTCCAGGATCTTAAGCCCCATAAAGGCAGCGCCCAGATCGCCCGTAACACAGATCAGCTGGTTATTTTTGGCTGTACTTCGCAGGATCAGCTCCTCTTTCAGGGCGGTCCCTATGGCGGTCACAGAAATCAGCAGTCCGGTCATGGAACCGGAAGTATCCCCCCCCACCAGGTCCACATTAAACCGTTCGCAAGCCAGTTTCACCCCCCCATAAAACTCTTCAAGAGCCTCCACCGAAAACTTACCCGAAATTCCGAGCGAAACGGTAATTTGACGGGGAGCCGCATTCATAGCGTAGACATCTGAAAGATTGACAACAACTGCCTTGTATCCCAAATGTTTCAGGGGTGTATAGACCAAATCAAAATGAACCCCTTCCAATAGAAGATCGGTGGTGACTACCTGTACATAGCTTCCGTGATCGATCACGGCGGCATCATCGCCCACTCCCAGCTGTGTACTATCCTGTCTGTTAGTGAAGCCCGAAGTGAGGTGATCGATGAGTCCGAATTCGCCCATCTCTTCAACGGAACGGATCTTTTTTGAGGTCATAGTAAGATTTTATTTACTGAACAATTCGATTGGCCTGTTGTAATACAAATGTAAGAACAAGTTTTTGTATATTTGGGCTCTATTTTAAATTAATCTTATTTACAATTAGCAGAGCCAGGCATTACCCAAAACATGAGAAGCAGTGACAGATCAGGAGAAGATATTAAATGAGGTTACGGGTAGCGATTATAAATTTGGGTTTCAGACCGAAATAGATACCGAAACCATACCAAAGGGTTTGAACGAAGAAGTGGTCCGAATTATTTCTGCCAAAAAGGAAGAGCCAGAATGGCTCACCGAATCAAGGCTGAAAGCATTCAGACACTGGCAGACCATGGAGATGCCCCAGTGGGCACACCTGACGATCCCGAAGATCGATTACCAGGACATTATCTATTATGCGGCTCCCAAGCAGGGGGCCAAATATGAAAATATGGATGAGGTGGACCCTGAGTTACTCGACACCTTTAACAGACTGGGAATTCCCCTGGAGGAACAGAAACAGCTGGCCGGAGTGGCCGTAGATGCGGTGATGGACAGTGTCTCGGTGAAAACCACCTTCCAGGATACACTGGCCGACAAGGGAATCATTTTCTGCTCCTTCAGCGAAGCCGTGAAAAACCACCCCGACCTGATCAAAAAATATATGGGTTCGGTGGTTCCCTATACCGATAACTATTTTGCTGCCCTCAACTCAGCAGTATTCAGTGATGGATCGTTCTGTTACATCCCCAAGGGAGTACACTGCCCCATGGAACTATCCACCTATTTTCGGATTAATGCAGCCAATACCGGCCAGTTTGAACGCACCTTAATTGTGGCCGAGGACGACTCCTATGTAAGCTATCTGGAGGGATGTACTGCTCCCATGCGTGACGAGAACCAGCTGCATGCAGCAATAGTGGAGATCGTGGCCATGGAGAATGCCGAAGTAAAGTATTCAACGGTACAGAATTGGTACCCGGGCGATAAGAATGGCGTAGGAGGTATCTATAATTTTGTAACCAAACGGGGAATCTGCAAAGGGGACAATTCCAAAATCTCCTGGACCCAGGTTGAGACAGGATCTGCGGTCACCTGGAAATATCCAAGCTGCATCCTTAGAGGAGAAAACTCGGTAGGTGAATTCTACTCGGTGGCGGTAACCAACAATTATCAGCAGGCCGATACTGGCACCAAGATGATCCATATCGGGAAAAACACCCGCTCCACCATTATCTCAAAAGGGATCAGTGCCGGGAAGAGTCAAAATTCCTATCGCGGACTGGTGAAGGTGTTGAAAGGAGCCAAGAATGCACGAAATTATTCCCAGTGCGACAGCCTCTTGCTGGGTGACAAATGCGGGGCACACACCTTCCCCTACCTGGAGGTTGACAATCCGAGCGCCGTTGTGGAGCATGAAGCCACCACATCCAAGATTGGGGAAGATCAAATTTTTTACTGCAACCAGCGTGGCATCGATACCGAAAATGCCATCAGCCTGATTGTAAACGGTTATGCCAAGGAGGTCCTCAATAAGTTGCCCATGGAGTTTGCAGTGGAGGCACAAAAATTACTGGCTATTACGCTTGAGGGGTCAGTAGGTTAATAGTTAGAAGTTAATGAGTCTATTATGCTTGAAATAAAGGATTTAAAAGTAAGTATCGAGGATAAAGAGATCCTGAAGGGGATCAACCTTTCGGTAAAGGCCGGTGAGGTACATGCCATCATGGGCCCCAATGGTTCGGGTAAAAGTACCCTGGCCTCTGCTCTGGCAGGGCGGGACTATTTTAATATAACCCATGGAAAAATACTTTTCGACGGGAAGGATCTTACCGAGTTGACCCCCGAGGACAGGGCCAGGGAAGGGATCTTCCTGGGTTTCCAGTACCCGGTGGAGATCCCGGGGGTAAGCATGGTCAATTTTCTTCGCACTGCCATCAACTCCATGCGGAAGTACAGGGGGCAGGAACCCCTGCCCGCCGGTGATTTCTTGAAGTTAATGCGGGAGAAGAAACAAGTCGTTGAGATCGATTCCGACCTGACCAACCGCTCGGTGAACGAAGGATTCTCCGGAGGTGAGAAGAAGAAAAATGAAATTTTCCAGATGGCCCTCCTTGAGCCAAGGCTTGCCATACTGGATGAGACCGATTCGGGTCTGGATATCGATGCCCTCCGCATTGTATCTAACGGGGTCAATAAACTCCGTTCGCCCGAAAATGCAACCATTATCATCACCCACTACCAGCGATTGCTGGATTATATTGTTCCCGATGTTGTACATGTGCTCTACAAGGGGCGCATTGTAAAATCGGGCGACAAATCGCTGGCCAGGGAGCTGGAAGAGCATGGATATGACTGGATTAAACAGGAAGTTGATGCAAACAACTGATAAATACCTGGAGCTGTTTCAACAAAACAGGGAGCAGATCGGGAAAGACGATCCGCTGTTCCTGAAAGAGCTGCGTGATACTGCCATAACAGCTTTTCAGCGTGATGGTTTCCCCGGGCGCAAGGAGGAACGATATAAATATACTCACCTGGAACCTGTGTTTGACGGGGAACTCTCCTTTGATTTTCAGCCCAGGAAAATCCAGTTCGATGATGAAGATCTCTTCCGTTGCGATGTTCCGCTTCTGGATGCCAATGTGCTGACAGTATTGAATGGTTATTTCCACGAGAACGGTGAGGGGGTACTAGCCAGGCTGGACAATGGCATTATCTATGGAGGTCTGAAAGAGGCTATAGCACAGTTCCCCGAACTGGTAGAAAAATACCTGGGGAAAAACGCTCCTACAAAGGATGAGCCCTTTGTAGCCCTGAATACCGCATTTTCACAGGATGGAATATTCCTCTACGTGCCTGAAGGGATTCATATGGAGCGGCCGATACAGATCATCAATCTGCTGCTCTCCGATAAGAACCAGATGGTTCAACACCGGAATCTCATTGTGCTGGAGAGCAACGCTTCAGCACAGGTAATCATCTGTGACCA
>DAOWFP010000207.1 GCA_030637895.1 Bacteroidota bacterium
CCTTTCGCAGAATAAGCATCAGGGTCATCACCATGGCAAAACCCGAAAAGATGGCCCCCACCACAAAATAAGGAGGAAAGATGGTGCTGTGCCAGCCCGGTTCCACGGAGACGGCAAAGTCCGTGGAGACAATGGAGTGGACCGATACCACCAGGACCGCTGCAATCCCTCCCAGGATATAGCTCAAGCCTTCATATCGTTTCCACTCACCAACGGAACCCCTCCAGCCCAGGGCAAAAAATCCGTACACAGCCTTTTTTACCTTGGATGTGGTATTGTCGCGGATGGTGGCAAAATCGGGAATCATCCCAAGGAACCAGAAAGAAGCCGAGATCAGCAGATAGGCCGAAATGGCAATAAAATCCCAGAAAAGGGGCGAGTTATAGTTAACCCAGAGGGGTCCGCGAGTGTTGGGGTAAGGGAAGATAAAGAAGAAATCCCAGATCCGGCCCATGTGTAAGGCAGGAAAGATGGCGGCACATCCCACGGCGACCACTGTCATGGCCTCTGCAGCACGGTTGATGGAGGACCTCCACTCCTGTCTGAGGATCAGCAGGAAAATGGAGAAGGCGGTTCCGGCATGACCGATTCCGATCCACCATACGAAATTGATGATGGCCCATCCCCAGCCCACCGTATTGTTCACACCCCAGGTTCCAATGCCCTGCGAGATGGTCACATAAATGGACCAGAATCCCAGTAACATCATCACAGAGCTGATACCCAGTCCCACAATCCACCAGAATTTGGGCCGTGCATACAAGGGAGATGTTATGTCTGTAGTGATCTGTGAAAGGGATTTATTTCCCAGCACCAATGGACCCCTGACTTCCGTATTGTACATATATTCTGTATTAGTTGTTATCCGTGTTGTTCATGAGCTGGAGATTCTTCAGTTCCCGGTGATTCAACTTCACCCGGCTCCGGCTCCACGTTCCGGACTTTGGTCAGGTAGCCAATGGAAGGAAGGGTATGAAGCTGCTCAAGCAAATGGTAATTGCGCTCCTCTCTCTTCAGCTTGCTCACCTCCGAATCCGGATCGTTCATGTTTCCGAAAACCAGGGCTCCTGAGGGACACGACTGTACACAGGCGGGCTGCACCTCACCATCCCTGAGTGCTCTGCCCTCCAGTTTGGCCTCAAGTTTTTTCTCCTGGATACGCTGGACACAAAGGGTGCATTTTTCCACCACGCCGCGTTCACGTACCGTCACATCCGGGTTGAGAACCAGTCTCGAGAGATCACTGTTCTGGTTAAAATCGAACTTGTCATTGTTCATGTATTTGAACCAGTTGAACCGTCTCACGCGATAGGGGCAGTTGTTGATACAATACTTGGTCCCGATGCATCTCACATAGGCCACCTGGTTCAATCCCTCGTTACTATGCATGGTGGCTGAAACCGGACAAACATTTTCGCAGGGGGCATTGTCACAATGCTGACACATCACTGGTTGGCGGAATACCCTGGGATTATCGGGCTGATCGCTGTAGTAGCGGTCAATACGCATCCAGTGCATGATCCTGCGCTTTTTTACTTCTTCCTTCCCCACTACGGCCACATTATTTTCGGCAATACAGGATACCACACAATTGTTACATCCCGTGCATTTGTTCTGGTCCACGACCATTCCCCAGTGGTAGCCGTCAAATTTTGCTTCAGGATAGAGGGTCTGGTGATGCGCTTCAGCCTCCAGGTGAAAGTGGTTCCCTGCCGACGGATCGGCCTGGTATTCCTTCAGGGTGGTTTCCCGTACGATGGGCCTTCCCTCCATGGTATGATGGGTCTGGGTGCGCGCAAGGGGATAGGTAAGTCCGGTAAGTTCAAGCTTAATATTGTCCCTGGTATATTCACGATATCCATTCCGGCTGCCTACCCAAAGAAATGCATTGACTCCTAGTCCATCTCCCACTTTCCCGGCTTCTTCCCGGCCATAGCCCAGTGCCAGGGATACTGTTCCACTGGCCTGTCCCGGCTGTAGGAGTACCGGCACTTCCACTCCATCCATGGTAATCACCATCTCGTCCTCCAGACCCATGCTTGCAGCATCGGCAGGCGATATGGTCAGGTAGTTATCCCAGCATGCCATGGTGACCGGATCAGGCAATTCCTGGAGCCAGGGATTATTGGCATAACGTCCATCATTCAGCCCTACCGGAGTATAAAGGGTCAGGCTAAGGTCCGTTTCCGGGGGATCCAGCTTAACTTCAGGTGGGGTATATCTTGACTTTGCCGGCATGGCTTCCATCTCAGAAACGAAATACCCTGCCTGCAGGGTATGCACCCACCAGTTTTCATCCCCTTGAGATTCACTTGGAGCAATGTTGAATTTCCACCAGTATTTGACCAGATCCTCATAGGTCCTTTCCCCACCGGCCCATTTTATGAGGGAATCCTGCCAGGCCCTGCTGTTAAACAGGGGATGGATGCAGGGCTGTTGCAGGCTGTAGGATCCCCTTACCGGCTCCGCATCTCCCCAGCTCTCCAGGTAATGATGATCGGGACAGATCAACTGGCATGCACTGGCTGTTTCGTTGAGAGTCGAACCCAGATAGGCCGTAAAACCTGCTTTTTTCATGGCGTCAAACCCACCCAGACTATAGATGGGATTCACATTGATTAAAAAGAGCATATCCACTTCACCCTGATTAAGGGAATTTACAAATTCTTCAAACTCCCGGTCATTGCCCTGCTTAAGCTGAATAGTATTCTTCAGATCAAGGGTACTTGCATAAGAGCCCAGCATCATGTTGATACCAGCAACCAGTTTTTGAATATCCGGATTGTTGGAGCCGCTAAGCACCAGTGATTTCTCCCCATTAGCCAAAAGATCAGCCACTATTTCATCCACGCTGATAGCAGAGGGTGGAGTAGATATGGGGAGGTGCCCTGTGGCTCCTGCGATGCTATTGTATATGGCACCAAGCATCAGGACTGAATCCCTGGGGGTGACCGGGATTCGTACATCTGCATTGCTTCCTGTCATGGAGAGTGCAGATTCTACCTGGACATGTTTGGACATATGAGGATGGGCGGCACTTACTTCCCGGGTGGAGGCATAATCACGTGCAAACTCTACAGGGGCAATCCATGTACCCAGGAAATCTGCATCAAAACTCAGGATATATTCAGCTTTGTCAAAATGGAATCCTGGTATTATCGCAGCACCAAACAGATCCTGATGCGCATCCCGGATCCCGGATGCCGATACCTCATCATACTGGATCCACCGTGATCCGGGGTGGGACTGTAAAAATATTCGCAGGACTTCCCTGGTCGAGGGACTAATAATGGTAGGGGTAAGCAGCACTGTGCTCCCTCCATCCTTTAACCTGCTGGTCACCCAGGAGTCCACTTCATCCCAGGCTATATTGTTACCACTTAACTCCGGCTCCTTATACCTTGCATCATCATAGAGGTTCAAGACCGAAGCCTGAATCCTTGCACTGGTTCCACCACGCGAAATCGGCGACTGGTGGTTTCCTTCTATCTTGATGGGACGGCCGTCGCGTACCTTCACAACAACACTGCAATACTCTGTGCCGTCAAAAAAAGTAGAGGCATAATAATTGGCCTTTCCCGGAATAATCTCTTCGGGTTTAATAAGGTAGGGTATGGCCTTCTGAACAGGCTTTTCGCAGCTGCTGACCACTGCTGCGGAGGCCACACTAAATCCAAACAGCTTCAGGAAATCACGGCGTGAGCCACTGGTATTCCCACTGCTGTTCTCCTGCTCCGGGGTAATGCCCTGTTCAAATTCTTCAATACTTCTCCATTGTTTTTCCATGGATATTGCTCGCTTTAATAGTGACACTTGGAGCACTCAGTTCCCCCGGTAAGTTCGGCAGTTACCCGTTCAATCTCACCCGACTTCATTTTTTTATGGAGCTCCTTATATTGTGAATAGAATTCATTATCAAAAAACTGGACTTCGGTGTCGCGGTGACAATTTATACACCAGCCCATACTCAGATCGCCTACCTGTCGTACCCGGTCCATCCCCTCAATGTAGCCATGACAGGTGCCACAATCAACTTTCCCCACGGTCACATGCTGCGCGTGACTGAAAAAGACATGGTCCTGCAAATTGTGCACCTTGACCCACTGGATGGGAACGCCGCTTTCCCAGGCTTCAACCACTTTGTTAATCTGGTGTTTCCCTGAATGGGATCCTTCCCTCACAATGGAGTGACAGTTCCAGCAGATATTCACATCAGGAATGCCAGCATGTTTGGAGCTGGTCACCGTGGTGTGGCAGTACTGGCAATCGATCTGCATATCGAAAGCATGAACCACATGGGAGAACTTTACAGGCTGGTCGGGTTCGTAATTCTCTTGTCGTCCCAGTGAAGTCCCTGCCTCATAGAGCAGTTTGGCCTGCCAGCTCAGGGCAATAATGAATATAATACCAAGGATATAGCGCCGTTTCACCTTTTTAAAAAAAAAGATGTCCAGGATCACCCAGGTGAGTACCACACCCAGAAGAATAAAAAGAAAAATTTTATTGATAACCGGCTTTCTCTTGGTCAGTCCGTGTTCCTCAAAATTATCGAGAAACAGTTTGATCAGCTCCACATCGCTTTCATTCAGGTGAAAGGTCAGGTGCATCTTCGACATGGTTGTACCGGTGGGGTTCAACACTGCTCTCTGGAACTCTTCCAGGCTTCGTTCTTTGTACTGATGAGCTATCTCCCAGGCATTGGGATTCCAGTTAAAGGTGTCAATCTCTACCGTATTATGACAATCGGCACAGGCTTTCGATTCAAATTTCCCGTCAATCAAACCATAAAAGAGGCGCTCTCCGCGCATTAATCCTTCCACTGACGAGTGGGAATCATGCTCCTCCTCTGAGCCTTTGGCGTCAGAAATGGGGAGTATACTAATAAGCAGGAAGGCAAGAGAGAATGACAGGCTTGAGATTCTTCTCATAAATGGTCAGGTTTGAGGGTAGGGTTAGTATTTTGAAAATCTCACAAAACGGGTTTATGCAATTTAAAACCTTCATTGTAAAATAGCAACATCCAAGGGAACTGAAGTGCAAGGAAGCTGCGATATATGCAATTTTTAATCCGTATAAATAATTTTACCCTATATTCGATAGATGCAATCACTTTTCTCCGATTCCTTCCTGCCGGTTACACTGGCCATTATCACCCTGGGGATGGGGCTCTCCCTTACCGATAAGGATTTTCGGAATATCTTTCTACAACCAAAAGCGGTAATCATCGGACTCTGTTGCCAGATGATTCTTCTTCCGCTAATTGCCTGGCTCATTGTGCGTTCCATTGATATTGACCCTGTTTTTAAGGTGGGTCTCATGATTATTGGTGCCTGTCCCGGTGGAGCCACTTCCAACCTGATCACCTATCTGCTCCGTGGCAATGTGGCACTCTCCATCTCCATGACCGCACTTAACAGCGTGCTTACCCTGATCACCATTCCGCTGGTGGTTCACTTCTCCCTGGAGGCCTTTATCCATGAGGATGCTCCCTTCCAGCTACCTGTGGGTATGACCATCCTAAAGGTCTTCCTGATCACCCTTGTCCCCGCTTTTGCGGGTACCAGAATCCGAAAGAACTATCCGGATTTTTCCATGAAGCTTAAACGGCCACTCAGAGTGGTTCTTCCACTGCTCCTGATGGTGATCTATGCCGGGGTCATTTTTATCGACCAGGGGACCGGTGAACGCACCCGTTCCGATTTTATAGAAATATTCCCACACGCGCTTATGCTGAATATTCTGGCCATGGTATCGGGATTCCTGGTTGCACGTATATTCCGGCTGCGTGTAATGAACCAATTTACCATCTCTATTGAAGTGCGACTACATAATTCGTCGCTTGCCATTTTTGTGGCAGCCACCCTGCTTGATAGTAATGAAATGGCCCTTGTGCCCGTGGTCTACGGTTCGTTCTCATTCTTC
>DAOWFP010000082.1 GCA_030637895.1 Bacteroidota bacterium
GATAGTTTTATATACGAGAATTATATAAACGCATAATCTTATACAAATGGCAACACTTACAACACAACACATGGGAGTCACCCTGAAAAACCCTCTGATCCTGGGTGCATGCAATCTCTCAAATAATCTGGACAAACTTAAAGAGGCCGAGCAAGCAGGCGTGGCAGCGGTGGTTTACCGTTCCCTGTTTGAGGAGCAAATTCAGCTTGAAGACAATGACCTAAGCAGTAATTTGGAAGCCTACGATGAACGCAATGCCGAAATGATCAACCTCTTTCCTAAGATTGAACATGGCGGTCCCAAAGAGCATATATACAACCTGAAACAGGTGGTTGAAGCTCTTTCTATTCCAGTATTTGCCAGTCTCAATGCTGTCTATAAGGAGTCATGGGTTGAGTATGCCAAGCTTCTGGAAGAAGTAGGAGTTGCCGGACTCGAACTGAATTTTTTCTCGGTACCCCGCGATTTTGACAAAAGTGGACACGATGTGATCCTTCAGCAAATCGAATTTCTGAAAGCTGTGAAAGCAGCTGTAAAAATACCGGTAAGTGTAAAATTAAGCCCCTTTTACACCAATGTATTGAAAACCATCAAGGATTTAGATGATGCCGGAGCCGATGCCTTTATTCTGTTCAACAGGCTGTTTGAGCCCGACATCGATGTGGAAGCCGAAAAACATGTCTCTCCATGGAACCTCAGCACACACAGCGATCACCGTCTCTCCATTCGCTATATCGGCCTTACACACGGAAATCTGAACGCCAGTGTGGCAGCCAACAACGGGATCTATGAGGGAATCGATATTGTGAAGATGATACTGGCAGGTGCCACTGCTGTTGAAGCAGTCTCCACCTTCTATCACAATGGTGTTGGACACGCCACAGAGATGTTAAAGGAACTGGAAGAATGGATGGATCGCAAGCAGTACGATAGCATCGAAGCTTTCAGGGGCTTACTTAGCAGCAAATCTATCAACGATCCTTTCGTCTATAAGCGTGCTCAGTATATTGATATGCTCCTAAAGTCAGACGAGCATTTCAATGCAGTGGTTTAACAGAAAGCCTTAAGTAAGAAAAATCCATAAGAAGCTGTCTCGGTGAGGCAGCTTCTTACTTTTTTCCCCTATACGCTGCCATATTTGAAGCTAGCTTTTTGAATAAGCTAAGGAACTCCTCTCTCTCCTCATCAGTAAAATCATTCAGGACCTCACGTATATAGGAATCATTGGTATAATTTATGCTTGAGCAAACCTGCCTGCCCGAGCCGGTAAGGTTGATCAATGCCATGCGACGGTTCTCTTTTGGGATAACCCGGTTCACCATATTGATATTAACCAGTCCATCCACCGTTCGACTCACCGTACTCTTATCCAGGGAGAGGTTCTTTGCCAGATCAGAGACTGATATCTCACTGTTCTTTTCGATTTCCAACAAGGTGATGCATTGAGCCAGGCTGATCCCATTGCAGCACGAAGCATTGTTCTGCAGAAATAGTTCCTGGTCGAAAACCCGGAGGATCTCCCGGAAGTTTTGTATATAAGCTTTCTTCATAATCAACAGCATGTTTGGCCACCACCGCAATCACAGTTGGGTTCTGTACCTTTCAGGAATCCGGAGATAACTGCAGCAGCACAACCTACCCCCTGTTTAACTTTTAGGGCTCCGGGTACACAATTTAGCTCGCATGCGCCGCATTCCATACATTTGTCCGGCTTGATCACCTCTGCCTTTTTGCCTGCCATTTTAAACACAGAGTGGGGACAGACTTCAACACAAAGACGGCATCCAATGCATAAGGAAGGCTCGTACTCCAGGGTTGCCACATTCTTCAAATATTGTTGAGTATCCATTCTAAATAAACTTTGAAATGATTAACAGGGCCAGGCCAGCAAGGATAAAGGCGATTTGCAAGGGTACAAAAATCCCCATCTCTTTCCTGACTCCGCTCAGGGAGGTATAGGTACTTGCTCCTGTAAAATTCATGGTGAGGAATGACGATATGGCACCTGAAATCAGGAACCAGCCAAGCATTGAAAGGATGGGTATTTCCGTGCGACCAAGGAGCATAATGAATCCAAATACCAGGAGTCCGCTCACCAGCCCTTTCCCTCCAAAATACCGGAAGGGCAACAGGGGTAGCAGCAACGGAGCAAGGAAAGCGCCACTCATATATGCTGCCAGTACATACAGACCAGCCCTCAATCCCTCCTTCCAAATGAGGGCAAAAGAATATCCCTCTGAATGAATCCCGGATAAAAGTGCAACAATAATGATGGCCACTAACAGGTAATGCACTGAGTTCGCCAGTTCAACTGCTGTCAGAATAAGCCTGTCTTTGAATTTGAACTCAACCGTTCGCATCGCTTCACTTTTCTTGTACCCCGAGGAGATGTATTCTTTGGTGTCGGCTGCACGTACAGGACCAAATTTTACGGAAAATCCGCTTGCTGCCTTTACCTTATGTGCTGAAACTCCTGGAGCACCCAGCTGTGGAACTATTAGTCGCCTGTGCGATACGTAGAGGCTTAACTGGGACTCCTTGACCTGCTTAATCAATTCATCTGTACCAAAGGTGCCTTTCCCGGCAGCACACCAGACATTGATGCCATAGGTTTCCAATACCAGTATCCAGACATCCAGACCGCTCAGCTTACGCCTTACCAGGTCAAAACTCAGCTTGTAATTTGCCGTGACAATCACTTCAGAATCTTTCCCGGGCCGACCAAGTCCATACAGGCCTGGATTTACCCGGTAACGGTTCCTTCCAAGAGAAAACCTTACACGCAGAGCTCCCAGGTGGTCCTTAGGCAACCAAAAGGAAGAAACAACAGGGGGTCTGGCAAGGGATAGATTGGTATAGTCCATGATGGTTTCGTTTTAAACTGTTGCAATATACAACTATTGTATAACGAAACAATAAAATAACAAATTTATTTCAGCTTAAACAATATTTAAATGAATCTTATTTCTTTGGATAAACCATGCGATAGTCACAATCGGCACGACCGTGACTGATGGAGTTCAAGCGGGCCGCAAGCAATTTCCGCCTGATGGGGCTGATCAGGTCCACAAACAACTTTCCATCCAGGTGGTCATATTCATGCTGGATGACCCTGGCCCGGATCCCATCATACTCCTCCTCCTTCAGGTTCCAGTTTTCATCATAATATTCGATGCGCACCTGACTGGGTCGACTTACCTCCTCCCGGATTTTGGGAAGGCTAAGGCATCCCTCCTCGAAGGCCCAGGGATCGCCCCATTCCTCCAGAATGATAGGATTAATAAACACCTTTCGAAAGTCTACCAGTTCCGGATCTTTTCCCGATTCGGCCATGGGTGTGGTGTCCACCACAAAAATCCGAAGGGATTTTCCAACCTGAGGGGCTGCCAGGCCAACGCCATCACTTGCATGCATGGTTTCAAACATATCTGTAATCAACTGATCCAGATCTTTAAAATCTTCAGGGACATCGGGTGCTGTTTTCCGAAGTACAGACATCCCGTAAACATAAACCGGTAATACCATTTTCTATTAACTCATTTTAATACCAAAACAACGCCTAGATCTGCATATTGTTTCTCTTTTCCAGAAAAGATTGCAGAATAAGGGCTGCACTAACCTTATCAATATTGCCCTTGACCCTACGGTCCGATTTCTTCATTCCACCAGCAATCAAGGCATCCATAGCCATTTTTGAGGTAAAGCGTTCATCCATCCACTCAACCGGAATCTCCGTAAAACGTTTCTTGAAAGCTCCTACAAAGAAGCGGATCTGCTTCATGACTTCAGACTCCGAATGATCCATCTGCCGGGGATGGCCCACCACAAGAAGATCCACCTTCTCCTTTTTAAAGTAGGCCTGCAAGTAAGACATCAATTCATGGGTAGGAACAGTCTCCATGGGCGATGCAATCATCTGCCCCGGATCGGTGACTGCCAATCCGGTCCGCCTGGTCCCGTAATCAATGGCTACTATTCTGCCCAAAATTCCAATTTTGCCAGCAAAGTTAAAAAAAAACCGTCCGGTTGCCCGGACGGTTTTCAGTATAATATACAGGGTATCTGCTACACTTTTGGTGCGAAATCGAGGCTGGCCATGCGTACATAGCTGTCATACCGCCACTTGGCATTGGTCTGGGCCGCCTTGAATAAGTGGGCAGCTTCAGCAGGGAAGGCCTTTTGCAGCGAGGTGTAACGTACCTCCGACTGCAGGAATCCCTGGAACTGATCCCACTGGGGTTCTTTGGAATCCAGTAAGAAGGGATTCTTTCCCTCTTCTTCCAGAAGCGGGTTGTAGCGATAGAGGTGCCAGTAGCCACTCTCCACAGCCTGTTTTGCCTGACTCTGTGCTTTACCCATACCTGCACGCAAACCGTGGCTGATACAGGGAGAATAGGCAATGACGATGGAAGGTCCGGGATAGGCCTCAGCTTCCCTGATGGTCTTAAGGTACTGACTCTGGCTGGCTCCCATGGAGACCTGTGCAACATAAACGTAGCCATAAGTCATGGCCATCATACCCAGGTCCTTCTTACGGATCTTCTTACCGGAAGCAGCAAACTTGGCCACAGCACCCACCGGAGTAGCTTTGGAAGCCTGTCCACCTGTATTGGAATAGACCTCTGTATCCATCACCAGGATATTCACATTCTCGCCGGAAGCGATCACGTGGTCCAGTCCGCCGAAACCGATGTCATAGGCCCATCCGTCTCCACCAAAGATCCAGACTGACTTTTTCACCAGGTACTGCTTGAGACCTTTGATCTCCTTTGCAATAGCATGCGACTCACTGTCAAGTGTAGTCAGAAGCTTAGCTGATGCCTCCTTGGATGCCTCAGAATTCTCCATGGAGTCGATCCATGCAGTGAAGACCTCTTTGGTGGCGGGCTTTACTTCACCCATGGCAGCAGCCATCATATTCTTGATACGGTCGCGGTTCTTGTTCACTCCCGTGGCAAGTCCGAATCCATACTCGGCATTGTCCTCGAACAGTGAATTGGCCCATGCTGGACCCTGTCCGTTTACATTGGCACAGTAAGGTGTAGATGGAGCAGAACCACCATAAATGGAAGAACAACCTGTAGCATTGGCCACAATCATCTGGTCTCCGTAAAGCTGGGTAATCAGCTTGATATAAGGTGTTTCACCACAACCGGCACAGGCTCCCGAGAATTCGAAGAGGGGCTGGGCGAACTGAGAGTTTTTCACGGTCTGCTTCTTGTCCACCAGAGTGTCTTTGTATGAGATCTCCTTGATCAGGTGATCCCACCTTGGAATCTCAGCATCCTGGGTGGCCAGGGGCTTCATCTCCAGGGACTTCACCTTGGAAGGACAAACGTCGGCACAGTTTCCACAACCGGTACAATCCAGTACAGATACCTGGATCTTGAATTGCAGTCCTGCAAAAGCTTTACCATTGGCCTTGATGGTTTCAGTTCCTTCGGGAAGTGCCTTGGCCTCATCCTCGTCAATGAGGAAGGGACGGATGGCAGCATGGGGACAAACATAGGCACACTGGTTACACTGTATGCAATTGTCAGATATCCACTCGGGAACGTTTACTGCAATACCGCGCTTCTCATACTGGGAAGTTCCCGAAGGAAAGGTTCCGTCTTCACGTCCGGCAAATGCACTTACAGGAAGGTCGTCACCGGCCAGGTTATTTATGGGCTCCACAACGTTCCTGACAAAATCAGGAATATCGCGCTTGTCTTCCTTCGAAGCATCGGCTCCCAGTTTGCTCCAGGCAGCATCAACCTCAACTTTAGTAACCTCTGCACCTTTCTCGATGGCGGCAAAGTTCATATTAACCACCTCTTCGCCTTTGCGTCCGAAGCTCTTAATGGTGAACTTGCGCATCTCTTCGACCGACTGATCGTAAGGTATGATATCGGCAATCTTGAAGAAAGCACTCTGCATGATTGTATTGTTCCGGTTGCCCAGGCCAATCTCCTGCGCCATTTTGGTGGCGTTGATAATATAGAAATTGATCTTATGATCGGCCATGTATTTCTTCACATGGTTGGGAAGGTGCACTTTGGTATCCTCTTCACTCCAGATGGAGTTAAGAAGGAAGGTACCACCGTCTTTCAGTCCTTTAAGCATGTCGTATTTCTCCAGGTAGGAGGGCACAGAACAGGCTACAAAATCGGGAGTTACCACCAGGTAGGGGGAACGGATGGGGCTGTCACCAAAGCGCAGGTGTGAAGTAGTGATACCACCAGACTTTTTGGAGTCGTATGCAAAATAGGCCTGGCAGTACTTATCGGTCGATTCACCGATAATCATGATGGAGTTCTTGTTGGCTCCTACAGTACCATCGGAACCCAGTCCGTAAAATTTACCTTCAAAAGTTCCGGCAACGCCCAGCGAAATCTCCGGAAGCAATGGAAGGGAAGTAAAAGTTACATCATCCACAATACCAACAGTGAATCGGTTTTTCGGCTCTGCCATCTTCAGGTTATTAAAGACGGAGATCATCATGGCGGGAGTGGTATCCTTGGAGGAGAGCCCATAACGGCCTCCAACGATCAGGGGAGCATTCTCCCTACCATAGAAGAGCTCCTTGATATCGAGAAGGAGTGGTTCGCCATTGGCTCCCGGCTCCTTGGTCCGATCCAGAACAGAAATGCGCTTCACCGACTTGGGAAGAACATCCATGAAATACTTGGCTGAGAAGGGCCTGTAAAGATGTACGGAAAGAAGACCTACCTTTTCGCCTTTGGCATTCAGGTGGTCAACCACTTCCTTGAGGGTCTCGGTAATGGAACCCATGGCAATAACGATATTTTCTGCATCGTCTGCACCATAATAAGTAAAGGGCTTGTATTCGCGACCGGTCAGCTTGCTGATCTCTTTCATATAGGCAGCAACCTCATCGGGAATCACATCATAGTATTTATTGGCAGCTTCGCGTGACTGGAAATAGATATCAGGATTCTGAGCCAATCCCCGGGTCACGGGATTCTCAGGATTCAATGCATTGTCCCTGAATGCTTTCACGGCATCCATATCCAACAGCTTGGCCAGCTCATCCTGGTCGGGTGCTTCAACTTTCTGGATCTCGTGGGAAGTACGGAATCCATCAAAGAAATGAAGGAAAGGAATTCTTGTTTTGATGGAAGTCAGGTGGGCAACTGAAGCCAGATCCATAACCTCCTGCACACTACCGGTTGCCAGCATGGCAAATCCTGTCTGGCGGGTGGCCATTACATCACTGTGGTCCCCAAAAATGGAGAGTGCCTGTGCAGCCAGACTCCGTGCAGATACGTGGAATACCGCAGGGAGCAGCTCCCCCGACATTTTATACATATTGGGAATCATCAAAAGGAGTCCCTGGGAAGCGGTAAATGTTGAGGAGAGGCTACCACTCTGCAATGCTCCGTGCATTGCACCTGCAGCACCTGCCTCCGACTGCATTTCAGCGACCTTAACGATCTCCCCGAAAATATTCTTTCTGCCATTGGCCGACCACTCATCCACATATTCTGCCATGTTGGAGGAAGGAGTGATGGGATAGATGGCAGCCACCTCACTGAACATGTAGGCAATATGCGCTGCGGCATAATTACCATCACATGTCATGAAATTCTTCTTATTTGCCATAATATTTTTACTTAAGTATTTAAATTACAATTAGTTAACTATTTGAATCATAGTCACCCAAAATTAGTAAAATAGGCCTAATTTTTACCGTAACTTCGTAATATAAAATCATTTCAAATAATCCTGAGTTTCTTGCCCTTAAAATAAAAAAGTGACGGCAAACACCGTCACTTTTTTAAGTTCTATCGGGCCTTATCAGCCACTGTTCATGAAGATCAGCCGCTGTTCATGGAGATCAAAAACTCCTCATTTGTGGAAGTCTTGACCAGTCGGTCACGGAGGAACTGCATGGCCTCCACCGAATTCATATCGGAGAGGTAGTTCCTGAGGATCCAGATCTTATCAAGCATGGGCTTGTCAAGCAGCAGGTCTTCGCGACGGGTACTGGATGGATTGACATCCACAGAGGGGTATACCCGCTTGTTGGAAAGTTTCCTGTCCAGCTGAAGTTCCATGTTACCGGTTCCTTTAAACTCTTCAAAGATCACCTCATCCATCTTGGATCCGGTCTCAGTCAGAGCCGTGGCAAGAATGGTCAGGGATCCTCCGTCCTCTATGTTCCTGGCTGCGCCAAAGAATCGTTTCGGCTTGTGCAGCGCATTAGCGTCCACACCTCCGGAGAGTACCTTTCCTGATGCAGGAGATATGGTATTGTACGCACGTGCCAGACGGGTAATGGAATCGAGCAGGATCACGACGTCATGTCCACACTCAACCATCCGCTTGGCCTTATCCAATACAATATTGGCGATCCTTACATGCCTCTCAGCAGGCTCATCAAAGGTAGAAGAGATCACTTCAGCATTCACGTTCCTTGCCATATCGGTAACCTCCTCGGGACGTTCATCGATGAGTAGCACAATCATATATACTTCAGGATGGTTGGCTGCAATGGCATTGGCAATATCCTTCAGCAAAACGGTTTTACCTGTCTTGGGCTGTGCAACAATCAAACCACGCTGTCCTTTCCCGATGGGGGCAAACATATCCACCACACGAACCGAAAGGTTGTGCTGGCCGTTCCCCACCAGGGTAAACTTCTCTTCAGGGAAGAGCGGAGTCAGGTAGTCAAAGGGTACCCGGTCGCGAATGAAATCGGGACTGCGGCCATTGATAGACTCCACCTTGATCAACGGGAAGTATTTCTCTCCCTCCTTGGGCGGACGAATGGTTCCTGTCACATTATCCCCTGTTTTCAAACCAAACAATTTAATCTGGCTTTGCGATACATATATATCATCGGGAGAGTTCAGGTAGTTGTAGTCAGAAGATCTCAGGAATCCATAACCGTCGGGCATAATCTCAAGAACACCCGAATTGGTAATCAAGCCTTCGAAATCGTATTTATCCACCTCGCGTCGCTCCTGGGGTCTCTTCTGCACACGGTTATCGCGATTGTCACGGTTATCGCGGTTATCGCGGTTATCGCGGTTATCACGATTATCGCGGTTGTCACGGTTGTCACGGTTATCGCGCTGATCAACTTTGTCACGGTTGTCGCGCTGATCAACTTTGTCACGGTTGTCGCGCATGTCGCGCTGTTCACCTTTGTCACCGCGCTCTTTTTGATCGCTGCGATCATTGCGCTCATTGCGATCGCCACGGTCACGGAAATCACCACGACGTCCACTCTCCTTCTTAAAGGGCTTATCTTCCTTGGCGGGGGCAGGACGTTCCCGCTTCTCCTTTTGTGCATAGGATTTTGCCGAGGCATTTTCAACAGCACTGGATTCACGCGTTTCAGCGCTTACTTCAGCATCCTGCTTTTTCTCTTTTTTTGGTCTTCCAGGCCGTTTTTTGGGTTGGGTGGCTGCTTCATCAGAAGTGTTGGATTGTCTCTCCTTTTTGAATCCCTCTTTCCGGGGACTCTCCTTCTTGGCAGCTTTGCTTTCCGAAACCACGATGGCCTGGGTATCCAGAATCTTATAAATAAGATCTTGCTTCTTAAAGGACTCTACACGCTTAATTTTTAGCTCTTTAGCAATGTCCCGCAATTCAGCAAGAAGCTTTTTGTTCAGTTCAAGAATATCGTACATATATATGTGATAATTAAATAATGATCCTGTGAGGATGTATTAAATCAAGTTAAATAGGAATTTTAATCAGAATGGAACTATGGTTCGTCAGAATGGAATTCTAGTGCAATATTAATGGAAAAATGGTGAACTACCAAAAATAATA
>DAOWFP010000199.1 GCA_030637895.1 Bacteroidota bacterium
ACCTGGGGATTGTCTACCTTCGTATGGGATCTTTTGATAAGGCAGAGGAGTGGCTTCAAAAAGCCATTCGGATGCAAGCTGAGGACCCCGATGTCAGGCTCATTTTGGCCAAGGTATATGAGATGAGCGGAGCATCAGACAAAGCTGTTGAGGAGCTTGAAAAGATTATGGAGTTCTCACCCGGGCACGTAAAATCGCTCTTTAACCTCACTGAATTATATGCCTCCAGGCAGGGAGAGGAAGCGCTTGTCAAGCGCCTGGCCTATACCCGGGAGCTGGCCGAAAAAATACCCGGAAACATTGTTCCACGCTTGAATCTGCTGGAGATACTGATCCAGGAGGGAGAAGAGGACCAGGCTTTGGAACAGTTGGAGGAGGTACAGCAGGTTTTTCCCGAGTTTCCTAAGGAGGCAGTTGAATACTACGACCAGGCCCTGGCTGCTCTGAGAAAACCTGATATGGAGAAGGCTACTGTCTCCTTTATGATCTTCCATAACTATTTGAAGGTTACCACACCCTACCAGGCGGGTATGATGGATCTGAAAGGACCTGGAGGCGCGCTTGTAGGTTCTCCGGTCATTACCTTTGATCAGACCCAGATGGGTTTCCAGGCGGCGGATTGGGAGGAGATTCTGGCAGCCATTAAATTTACGGATATTACAGTCACTGCAGGCCTTGAATTTCTGTTACAAGGGAATTCTTCTAGCTCCGCCGAGCTACAGGGGACTACCCATCTGGCAGCATGTGATTATAACGGAGATGGAGATGTGGACCTCTATGCAGGAAGGATGGATCCGGTTACAGGAATGTACCAGCATTATCTGTTAAAGAATGAATGGGGAGCCTTCCAGGATGTCTCCGAGGCTTCCGGGATCGATCACCAGGGTATGGAGAATTCAGTTCGCTTTGCAGATTATGATAATGATGGATTCCTCGACCTCTATGTGGTCAAAGAGGGTCCCAACCTCCTGTATAGAAGTACGGGAGAAGAGAATTTTACAGATGTGAGCGACCAGACAGGAGTGGGA
Organism: Bacteroidota bacterium; assembly: GCA_030637895.1. Taxonomy (GTDB): domain Bacteria; phylum Bacteroidota; class Bacteroidia; order Bacteroidales. Next base: position 1,029 of record DAOWFP010000199.1, read on the forward strand.
GATGCTACTATCGGTACCGGCTCGCTCTTTTTTGATTATGATCATGACGGGGACCTGGATATTTTTGTGAGTCGAAGAGGAGCCAACCTGCTCTATCGAAATAACCTGGATGGTTCTTTCCTGGAGCTGGGAGAGAAGTCGGGCCTTTCCGGTGCAGAAGAGCTTACCCTTGATGCCGCATTTGGAGATTTTGACGAGGATGGGGATATCGACCTTGTGGTCATCAACAGTGATGGTGCCAACCGTCTCTATTCCAACCAAAGGCAGGGGATCTTTCGGGATATTTCAGAGGAAGCCGGCATTCCAGCTGTGCCTTCTGCCACTGCTGTAAGCGTTGGAGATTATAACAACGACGGCTTCCTGGATCTCTTTCTGGCTTCATCAGAGGCCGGAGCTTCGGGTATGTATCTGAATCGGGGAGATGGGACCTTCGAAGAAGACCTGGTTTCGGAGGAGGTCACCGAGAGCCTGCTTAATGTTCGGGTGAATGATGCGGAACTATTCGATTTTGATAACGATGGTTACCTGGATCTGCTGGTGGTGGGTGAATCCACGCAGCAGGATGGTGAGGGAGTTAAGCTTTACCATAGCGATGGAAGCGGAAAACTGTGGGTTTCTCCGGGCATTTTGCCGGAAGATTTAAAATCAGGAAGCCACATCACCACTTTTGATTACAATGGTGACGGTGACCTGGACCTGGGTATTACCGGAATCGATGGAAGCATTCGTCTGCTTCGCAACGATGGCGGTAACAACAACCATTTTATCAAGATGAAACTGGTGGGCCTGCGTGCAGGGAGTGCCAAGAATAATTATTATGGGATTGGGGCCAAGGTGGAGGTTCGTTCGGGAAGTTTGTATCAATCTAAAGTGGTCACAGGGCCCGATATCCATTTTGGCCTTGGTTTACGGGAAAGGGCAGAGGTGATCCGAATTCTGTGGACCAATGGGGTTCCCCAGAACATGTTCTTCCCTGCCACCAACCAGGACCTGATCGAGGAGCAGCAGCTGAAAGGATCCTGTCCCTTCCTCTATACATGGAACGGGGAGGAGTACGCATTTGTGAAGGATATTATGTGGAAAAGTGCCCTGGGCATGCCCCTGGGCATCATGGGCGAATCCAGCACATTTGCGCCTTCAGATGCATCGGTCGATTACATCAAGATCCCGGGTGAACAACTCCAAATGAAGGACGATAAATACACTCTGAGGGTAACGGGCGAGCTTTGGGAGACCCTCTATATGGATAAAATCGGATTGGTGGTTCTGGACCATCCCGGTGAGGTGGATCTTTATGTGGATGAACGAATGGGGCCACCCTCCTGGTCGGGCTATAAGCTTTACCAGGTCGGAGAGAAGAGGGCGCCTGCCTCGGTAACAGACCAGTATGGTAAGGACCTCCTGCCACTGGTGGCCGAAAGGGATAACCGTTATACACCCTATTTGAAACAGGGTAAATTCCAGGGAGTAACCGAAATGTCTGAGATCATTATTCAGCCGGGAACAATAGATCCGGATGAGAAACTTTTCCTTTACCTCTATGGCTGGATTTTTCCCACCGATGCCAGTATCAATGCTTCCATCTCCCAGTCGGATGAGCTGCATATGACACCACCGGTAATCGAAGCCATCAATGAAGCTGGAGTGTGGGAAGTAATCGATGTTAATCTGGGCTTCCCCATGGGCAAGGACAAAATGCTTGTGGCCGAACTAACCGGGAAAATCTCCGGCACCGATCCGCGGATTCGCATCCGGACCAATATGCAGCTACACTGGGATCAGATCTTCTTCTCACAGGGAGAACCGGATGTACCGGTCCGGGCCACCACACTTGAACCAACATCTGCAGACCTGCACTACCGTGGATTCTCAAAGCCTTTCCGGAAGGGCGGACGATATGGTCCACACTGGTTCGATTACAGTTCTGTGACCACGAAACCCATCTGGCGTGACCTGACAGGGAACTATACACGCTTTGGTGATGTACTTCCCCTCCTGCTGGAACCCGATGATATGTATGTGATTAAAAACGCGGGTGATGAGACCACCATCGAATTCGATGCCATATCGCTTCCCGAGCTTCCCGAGGGCTGGAAGAGAGATTTCCTGGTACACAGCGTGGGCTGGGTGAAGGATGGAGACTTGAATACTGCGCACGGGCAGACTGTGGAACCATTGCCCTTCCATGGCATGACCCGCTATCCCTATGGTGATGAGGAAATCTATCCTTCAGATCCTGAACATCAGCGCTACCTGAAGGTTTACAACACGCGGGTTGTGGATACGGAAGCGTTCACCAGGGCATTAATTGGTGAAAAAGAGTAGCAGGCCCACAGCGATGAATGATATAAATATTGCGTATGGAAGAGTGATTCGCAGCTGTTTCCCAGGTTTTATATCAATCTCTCTGAAGCTCCGCATATTGTTCCTGAGACTCAGGTGCAGTCCGGCTAAAATAAGTAGAGCCTGGATCCAGGGGATATAGCGGGGAATTAGCTGATGCCAAGGCGTATTGGCAGTTCCGAAAAAGTCCCATCCCCATCCAAAAGGATCTGATAAAGATTGCAAAACAAAGGTGATGTTTGTGAAAAGCATGGGGATGACGAATGCCATCCAGAGCATGAGTCCAAATGGTAACAGTGAAGCTGTATAGCTAAGAAATACCTTCCGTGTTGAGATCTGCACATTGGAGAACCTGCCTCCTGCATATGCCAGCAGGTATAGCAATCCGGGCATCACCAGGAGGGACATTGACCATAAAACACCGGTATAAATCCCGAAGAGATCCCAGTTCTTTTTATCCAGGATGTTGACATAGTCGCGGACCACCGGCCAGTGCCCCAGGTATAAGATGCTGTAAATGATTGCTATGGTGAATATTGCGATGGAGAGCCATGCATCGCTCATGTGATTCATACCCCGTTCTGATGCAAAAGGCCTTTTAAACAAGCTTACATTATCATAGGTGCAGGTGCGCACACACTCCAGGCATAGACCACAATTGGCGTTCTCTTTTAGCTCTGCCACATTAAGGCCATAGGGGCAGGCCCAGCCTTTAGCGTTTCCATTCTGACAGAAATGAGCTTTGCACTTATCACAAACCTCCTGGGAGCGATTTCGGAGTGCCAGCTTACTCATACCCGAAAAGGGGCCAATAAAGGCATGTACCGGACAGATATAGCGGCAAAATGCCCGTAATTCAAATATGGGAGCCAATAGGGTTGGCACCAGCAGAAGTGCAAGAATTGCAAAACCTGAAATCCTGGGGGAAGCCACCATGGTGGTGGAAAATGTTGCCAGGATCAGGAATACAACCAGCCTGAGCCAATTGTTGCTCAGTCTCCTGGGCCATCGCAAAGAGAGGCCAAAGAATTTATTGTTATAGCCTTTGGTTCGTCCCTTCCTCGGATTAAAAAAAGAGCCGCGTTGAATCAGGTCCCCAAACATGGGCAGGGGACAGATGGTACACCAGATTCGTCCTGCAATTGGAGTCATGACCCCGATGATCAGAAACAGCCACACGGCCCACATCAACAAAACCCCAAGGTTTCGCCCCGACATCTTGGTACCGAATATGGAAGTCATGATCACAATATAAATGAGGGTCAGAGCGATCAATGTTAGAATAAACTGTGGCCAGCGCGAGACCAATAGTTTTTTAAGAATGCCTTTGCTTTTAAACAGATCTTTCATTTCTGCTTCATCCTTCCTTTGGACTGCTGCCTGACTTCTCCTGCCAAACAGACCCAGGACCCAGATCAGGATCACTCCCAGAAAACTGCCCAGACTAAAGCATAAGAGGGTATTGGGCAGGATAAGCAGTTTACCTTGTTCAAAGGCATGCATGGGGCCACACCAGACATGGCAACGGTACTGGCTTTTGGAAACCAAATAGTTTAATATACCCGGATGCTCTGCAACAATAGTTAACTCCTTTGTTATGAAGGGTGTGGCTGAAGGATCGGAGGTACGAAATACGGTCACCTCTTCAACGGCCGGACTTACCTTTACATCGATATCAAACTCTTCCAGGAAGAAGGAGTGGCCCGTATCATCCGATGAAAAGGTAAGATGAAGTGTGTCGCCACGGTTACAGCGGATCACTGCCGGATCTTTCCCATATCTGAAGTTTCTGATATGGATATATCTGTCAACGGGTTCCTGGGTAAAAAACTGACAAATAATAGCAGGAATAAGACCCAAAACAAATACAATGATCAAATTTTGAATCCTCATACGGGCTTTACTCATAAATAGTAGAGATTACGCATTAGGCAGAGCCTAAAATTAGTTATTTTTACCGACCAAACAGGTGTCTACCATGATGAATTCTTCAAAGCAAAAAAAGAGAGTAAAAACACGAGTCAGAAATTTACTCGCCCTGGTTCTGGTTTTTGCAATAGTGCTTGGCGTTCCTTATGCCATATTGAAATATCAATCCGGGAAGAGTGGCATGACCATCAAGGAGGTGGTTCAAAGAAAGATGATTAAAAGCGATGGTACTGAGTCCGGGAATTCACCATCGACTGTTATAACAGAAGGAGAAAAGATTGATTTTCTTCTGCGCCAGCATATTGGTATGGAGTACGACACAAAACCAATGATTTCCCATGTGCTTGTGGATGACTTTGATGAGGATGGACTGCTGGATGTGATTGTTTGCGATGCTTTGGATAATTATGTCTCCTGGATCAGGCAATATCCTGCAAACGTATATTCAGAAACGATCCTGGCAAGGGATATGATAGCACCGGCCCATGCCCAGGCTAAGGATTTCGATGGAGACGGAGACAAGGACGTTCTGGTGGCTGTTCTTGGCTTGCTTTATCCTTCCAATGACAAGATTGGCTCTATCGTTTATCTTGAAAACGACGGGAACTTTAACTTTAAGAAGAACACCATTATAGATCGAATTGCCCGGGTTTCGGATGTGAGGGCGGGTGACCTGGATGGAGACGGAGATATGGATCTGGCAGCTGCACAGTTTGGATATGATGATGGGGAAACCCGTTGGATGGAGAACCTGGGGAACGGAGAATTTAAAACCCATATGCTTCAGAATTTATCCGGGCCCATCAATGTGGAAATTGTGGATATTGATGAGGATGGTGATCTGGATATTATTTCCCTGGTGAGTCAGGAGTGGGAGGAGATCTACTGTTATGTAAATGACGGATCCGGAGATTTCCGGATGAAGCTACTTTGGGGCTCAGACAATGAAGACTTTGGCTCAAGTGGAATTTCCCTCTATGATCTGAACCAGGATGGCAAACTGGATATCCTGTATGCCAACGGCGATGCCTTTGATTATATTCCGCCACAGGGGAAGCCCTGGCATGGTCTGCAATGGTTCGAGAACAAGGGGAATCTTGAATTTGAATATCATCGACTTTGCGATCTGGTGGGCGCCTATAGCCTTCGACCGGGAGATGCTGACAATGACGGGGACCTGGATCTTTTTGCAGTAAGTGCATTTAATCTGTGGGAGGACCCGGCAGCACAGAGTTTTATATGGCTGGAAAATGTGGGGGATATGGAGTATATAAAGCGCGATATTACCAATGATCCCACACATCTGATGGTGATGCAGACCGGAGATTTCAATAATGATGGATTGGTTGATTTTGTTACCGGTGGAATGTATCCATATCCTCCCTTCGATCGATTGAGCAGGGTTACCTTATGGACCAACGATGGCACACTGATATCCGGGGAATAAGCTAAGAACTATAATATGAAAATGATGGATTCCTTATGCAAAAATTGTATTGCCCTTTTGTTGGTATTTTCCGCTCTGGCGGGATGCAAATCCGGCCTGGAGAAAGAGGCGAAAGGAGAGCAGATCCAAGATGTGGATGGGAATTTATACTATACTGTACAGATAGGAACCCAGCTGTGGATGGCGGAGGATCTGAAAACATGCAGCTATTCGGATGGCACTCCAATACCTTTGGTGGAGAACTATGATGAATGGGCAAACCTTGAGCTTCCTGCCTATTGCTGGTATAACAATGATTCTATAAGCTCAGAAAATTTTGGAGCGCTGTATAATGGGTATGCCTTTGAATCTGAAAAACTTTGTCCGGAAGGATGGCATGTTCCCTCAGATGAGGATTGGATTGAGCTTGAGAGTGCATTGGAAGGTGCCGAAAATGCTGGCGCTGCACTGAAAGAAGCAGGTACTTTAAACTGGAAGACTCCCAATACCTCGGCTAGCAATGAAAGTGGCTTTACTGCCCTTCCCGGTGGCTATCGTAGTTATACCGGAACCTTTAACCTGAAACGAACCTTTGGATATTGGTGGAGCTCCACTGAAAAGAGCTGGTATGGCTCTTCATCCAGAGTAATATTCAGGGGACTTCAATATGAGGACAGGGCGCTGTTTCGTGATATTGCGGAAAAGAACAATGGATTTTCAGTACGTTGTGTAAAGAATCCATAGACTTCTATTCAATCCGGGTTCACCGCTTAGGATTACCTGTTCACCGAAAATGTAACCACACTATCCCGATTCATTCCGGCCATCACCAGAGGCGTCTCACCCTCCAGGTAAAGCAAGGATTCCACCATGCCATTAAGCACAATTCCGCTTTCTGAGGGAGCAAGCAGCTTATCTAATGGTTTCCCCTCACTGCTCACTAACAAAAGGCCTTTATTGGCATCATAATAACCGGTACCAATATCATAGGTGTAATCGTTCCCTGCCAGCAGCACATCCGGGTAGCCATCGCCATTGAAATCTTCAATAATGCTCTTTTTAATGGGGGAAAGCTGTGCTTCAGCTGGTAATTTTTCCCACCGGAATCCGTCCTCTTCATTCCACAAGATGAAGCTTGAGGTGGTATGGGTATAGGAGGTATGTTCAACTCGGTTCATGGTAGCCGTATCGAACATATTTTCAATGCTGGTATAAGAGAAGGGTGTATAGCCGCCTTCAAATTTCTTGATAAAGTAGTTGGATTGCCCTACAAGTTCATCCATGTAGTTGATGGGGTATTCAGTCATATTATCATGCTGGTCCTTCCAATATCCGGTGGATATGGGATCCAGGCTCCCGTTGAGGTCAAGGTCCAGTGCATATATTCTCAGCGGGTACTGCTCGCTCACTGTAAAGCGGTGGTTGTCTCCCAGGTTACCCACGATATAGTCCGGGTCCCCATCCTGATCGAAATCCCCGCTGTTGATGGTAAACCAGGATCCGTGTTTGGATTCAAGTTCCGGAATATCCTGACTCATAAGTTCTAAACCCTCCAGGTTTTTCATGATCGATATGGAGTTCCATTCCCGGGAGAGGAGCAGGTCTTCCCAGCCGTCTCCATCATAGTCGCTCCAGAGGGCATCGGTTACCATGCCCAGACTAAAGCTCAAGACATTTTCAGGACTATAGCTGCCATGTTCATTGATAAGTATCCAGGAGTCTGTGGCCAGAGGGAACATACCCACCTTGATCCGGGACCCGATAAACAGATCCATGTCTCCGTCATGATCAAAATCAAAAGGACGCACTACGGAGGCAGGGAAGGAGGGTAGGGGGAGCTCCTTTCTGATAAAATGCCCTCCCGCATTTTCGTATAGGTAGTGAAGATACTCTTCACCAAACTTTTCATATCCCCCTGCCAGAGCCACGATATCATTGTCCTGGTCCCCATCTGCATCAAATATTGCGAAGTCTGCTTCAGAGCAATTCTTAAGGGTTGTGAGACCTTCTACTTCTGTTTGAATATAGCTGGCTCCTTCGCTCAGGTAAACCCTGGTTGGAAGGGTGTTTGTAGCCCCAATGATAATATCGGCCATTCCATCTCCGTTCAGATCACCCTGCTGCATACGAGGACCGATCTGAGAAAATTTATGGGGCAGTATCGTCTGGTAAAAATAATAATCGACAAAATCGTTCTGCTTGTGCCTGTACTCCAGCGCTCCTTCAACTAAGGTGAAGAGGTAAGCGGGACCATCGGTGTTGGCTGTATTCACTTGCACAGCGAGTGCATCTTTTTCATCTACCTCCAGCTCCTGATTGACCGGAATATCCTTCAGCATGGAGACTGCTCTACTAGCTGGCCAGGTAATCTTAATGGAATCGATGACTGTTGCAGTGGAAAGACCAAAGTGGACCACCGGATCCACGGAGGAGATATATCCTCTCGAAAGAAAATGTTCCTGGAACTGATATTGTGCTCCACTCCATAGCTCAATTTTTGCTCCATAGGCGGAGGTATTCTCTCCCATTCCCTGCAAGCGAAGGCGGATGTAGTTCCGTTCATTACCACCTCTGTCAACGGTAGTGTTCCTGTATATAAAGGCTTCGTCATTCAGATTGTTTGTTACATAATCCAGGTCCCCATCGTTGTCAAGGTCCACAAAAGCTGCTCCATAGGAGTAGGAGGGGATCTTGTTGAACCACTCCTTCGACTGGTCCCTGAAGCTATAGGGCCCCATGTTCTCAAAAGCAAAATTATGGGCCTTCACTGAGGGCAACCTGCTGATCACATGCCTGTCCGATGCAACAGAACCATATACCTGGGCTTTGTACCTGGTCCAGTCTTTATCGGTCATATCCCTGGGATAACCATTGGCAATCACCAGGTCTTTATCCCCATCGTTGTCAAAATCGGCAAACAAGGGTGACCAGCTCCATTCGGACTGGTAAATACCCATGATCTGTCCCACTTCACTATAGGGAACCATCTCACCATCGACGAAACCATTGTGCAGATGCATCATATTCCGCAGGAACTGATGTTCGTAGCCGTATTTCTCATCATTTATATAATAGATATATCCAAATCCGTTGATGGTTTGTTTTTTCTTGTGATAGTATTCGGGCAGCATGTCCATTGTATAGATATCCGGATTCCCGTCATTGTTAATATCAGCCATATCGTTGCCCATGGAGGACTTGGTCTGGTAGGAAAGGTAGGTGTCAATCTCATTCTTAAAGGTCCCGTTGCCCTGGTTGATGTATAAGAGGTCGTTGGAAACGTAGTCGTTGGATATATAGAGGTCAGGGTAACCGTCCTTATTCACATCTCCAAGAGCAATCCCCAGCCCGAATCCTTCGAATACGATGCCTGCTTCAATGGTCATATTGGTAAAGGTGCCATCTCCATTGTTCCTGTAAAAATCATCGTTGCTGGCTGCGCTGCCATCAATAATTTTCTCCCGGTAGCTGGCCGACAGCCTTTCATTAACATAGTTATTCAAAAGATAGAGATCCAGATCCCCATCCAGGTCATAATCGAAAAAAGCAGAATGTACGGAATAGCTGTCATCGGCAATCCCGTATTCTTCAGCCATATCTGTGAATTGAAGCGTTCCGTTTTCCCTTAATCCCTGGTTGATATAGAATTTATTTTTCCTCTTGATTGAATCGTCATAGGCTGTGCAGGTGAGATAGATGTCTTTCCAACCATCGTTGTTGATATCAACCTGCGATACTCCACTGTACCAGCTTCCATCGTCAATGCCCTCAAAACTTGAGGAGATGTCGGTGAATTTGAATTTGCCCTCATTAAGGTATACCCTGGGAGCTACCATGTTCCCCGTAAAAATGATGTCCTGACGGCCATCGTTATTGAGATCCACGATTCCCACACCGGCTCCATTATATATGTATTCAAAATTGATCACGCTCATGCTGTCAGATTCTTCCACTGCATTCATAAAGGTGATACCGGTCCGGTCAGATTCCAGTAACTCAAAGCGGTTTTTATCTGCACAGGAGGCCAAAACAACTAAGAGAAAAAGGGGAACTAATTTCTTCATATCAACATTCTCATATGGATTTTAACAGAGTTCAAAGAAACAAAAAATAAGGATTGCGATTACAATCAAACAAAAAAAGAGACTGCCACGAATGACAGCCTCTTCTTCTAATTTATAAAGTAATATTCTACCTGTTCTGCACTAGGTTACCGTTAGCCAGGTCAATCTGACGCTGGGGTACCGGGAAGTTTACATCTTCAGAACCAATTGTTGCAGATCCATACAGTGCACTACCCCACTCCATGGTTTTCTCATAAGCAAGGATGCGGGTGAGTTCGGTCTGAACATCGCCCCAGCGCTGCAGGTCATAGTACCTGTGACCTTCCTGACCAAGTTCGAGTTTTCTTTCGAACTTGATACGAGTCATGGCCTCAGCACTATTAGCCGGAGCTACAGTGTACTCATTCACCACATATGTGGCAGCAGGAGTAGTTCCATCAGCTTCGTAAATCAAGCTGGCAGCAGCCCTGGCACGGAGTGAGTTAACCTCACCAAATCCCAGGTCATCAGCATCAGTCATTGCTTCACACTCTGCTTTCAGCAAAAGAACGTCTGCATAGCGAATCATGCGGTATCCATTGGCAGTGTATCCGGAGGTCCAGTTACCCACTTCTGTGAAGGATCCTTCCTGGGCCGCCTTGTATACCTGCTTCTTCGGGCTGTAGGGTCCGGAGTAGGTCTGATCCCTGATCCAGTCCTGGCCTGTGTGATCTCCCCAATCCAAATAAGGAATACCACGACGTCCTACGGACCAGTCGACACGGGGGTCAAGCTGACCAGCATACTCAACATAAACTCCACCAAGAGCAACACCCTGGTCATTGGTTACCTTCTCGTCATTATAAGAATTGTCGAGGAAAGGAAGACCATTTGCATCGGTACGGAAGGAGTTTACAAAATCCTGTGTGGGATTAAAAAATCCACAGCAACCTCCTGGTGAGGTACCTGACTTATAGGGGAAGTTCAGCACTTCACCCCAGCCACCGTTACGTCCACCGTATCCATCATTGACAGAATACTGAACGGTATAGATTGACTCCACATCGTTTCTCATCTCAATGTCAAAGATATCTCCATAGTTAGCCATAAGTGAG
>DAOWFP010000184.1 GCA_030637895.1 Bacteroidota bacterium
CATCCTTTGGCTTATAACGGCTCATTTTCAGAGCAGATCCTCCCCTGCTGTAAATCTGATCGGCATACTCAAAATCAAGAAACTCAAAGGAAGGCTCCTCAGAAAAGAGGCTTTTATATCCACCGTTAAGTCCAAGGACATTATATCCGTTCCTGTTAAATATTTTGGTCACAGAACTGATCACAGTATTGATTCCAGGTGCAGGTCCGCCTGCACAAAGTATAGCTACAGCTTCTTTCATGGTAACAATTTGTTATTGAATTAAAGTACGATCTGATTAATTGTAAAATTAAGCCATGAAAATACACAAAAATGACATGGAATCCATTTAAAAAATGATCTAAATTACTCCCCAAATATTCTTAATTTTGCTAGAATTTCAGATGATCTATGGCTTTGGTATCAAGTCTTCCAGAACGCATTAATAACTTCTTCCTTATCAGGTGGATACGTTGGCTGCTAGTTGCCCTGTTGACCGTTCCCATTAAAATCTATCAGTGGATCATTTCACCTGCGCTACCTAAAACCTGCAGGTATCATCCCAGCTGTTCTGAATATGCTCTGGAAGCACTGCTTATCCACGGTCCCATTAAGGGGCTAATCATGGGAACAAAAAGAATTCTAAGTTGTCATCCTTGGGGAGGTCACGGACACGATCCGGTTCCACCGAAAGGAACACCTCTTTTTAAAATTTTTAAGCCCTGAACAATGAAGAATCTTTTTGTGTACCTGTGGGTATTATTGTCGGTAAGCGCCTGCAGAACAGGAGGCGAGGCTGTTGACAAACCGGTGATCAGTGTGAGCATCATTCCACAACAATACTTCATTGAGCAACTGGCCGGAGGCCTGGCGGAAGTCAATGTAATGATCCCCCCGGGGGCAAGTCCGGCCACTTATGAACCATCTGTTTCACAACTTGGCAAACTGGATCGTTCGGCAGTTTACATGCGAATTGGGCATGTAGGATTTGAACAAAGCTGGATGGAGAAAATCACCAGTGTCAATCCGGATATGAAAATAGTGGATCTCTCTGAAGGAGTTGAAATCATCGGCGAAGATGCCGGGGATGGAAGAGATCACCGTGGACATGCACATCATGGAACCGATCCTCATATCTGGATGTCAACCATAAATGCCCGGATCATTGCCCTCAACATTCATAAGGAGCTGCTGCTGTTGTTTCCCGGTGAAAAGGAGTTCCTGCAGGCACGGTATGACCTCCTCTCCCATTCACTTGATTCGCTTCACCGGGCCATTAGCAACAAGCTTGAAGGGATTGAAAACCGGACATTTATGATTTATCACCCGGCACTCACCTATTATGCAAGGGATTATGCTTTGGAGCAACTCTCCCTCGAGATTGAAGGGAAATCGCCATCGCCAATGCACTTAAAAGAAATGACCGACCTTGCCAGGGTGAATCATATTTCAAAAATTCTGATACAGAGTCAGTTTGATCGTAAAAATGCGGAGATTCTTGCCAGGGAAACTGGAGCTGAGATTATTCAGTTTGATCCCCTTGATCTGCAGTGGGGCGATCAAATGTACTATATTGCAGAACAGCTTAATCCCACAAATCGATGAGCAGCCCCCTTGTTGAGATAAAGAATATGGATGTTGCCTATCAGAAGAAACTGGTCCTTTCCAAGGTTTCGCTCTCTGTGTTCGAACACGATTTTATTGGGATCATCGGTCCCAATGGTGGTGGGAAAACCTCACTGATAAAGGCCATCCTGGGCTTATTAAAACCAGTAGGGGGTTCCGTTAAGCATTCACTTTTAAGTTCCGAAATAGGCTACCTGCCCCAGGGAAACCAGGTGGATGAGAACTTCCCCATTACCGTAAAGGAGGTGATCGCTTCCGGACTGGAACATGGACTGAAAATAGGCCTAGGATCTAAGCGGAGCAGGCAAGGTAAAGTAGAGAAGGCGCTGGAAACAGTCGGACTTGAAGCGCTGCATTCCCGTCCCATCGGAGAACTATCGGGAGGAGAGTTTCAGCGCACCCTGCTGGCAAGAGCCATTATCTCTTCACCCAGGCTACTGGTTCTTGACGAGCCCGACACACATGTGGATAATCTCTTCGAGACAGAACTCTATGCACTGCTAAAAGAACTGAACAGAGATATAACCATCCTGCTGGTCTCACACGATATCGGGATCATCTCACCCTACATCAAAACCATTGCCTGTGTGAACCGCAACCTTCACTATCATCCATCCAATGAGATCAATGAGGAGCAGCTAAAGGTCTACAACTGTCCCATAGAAGTTATAGCCCACGGGCCCGTGCCACACAGGGTCGTTAAAGAACACATTCACAAATAACATGGACCTGCTAAACCTGCTCACATATGGATTTTTTCAACACGCAGTGCTTGCTGCACTGTTGATGTCGATCACCTGCGGCATCATTGGCACTTATATTGTTTCGAGACGAATGGTATTTATCAGCGGTGGAATTACCCATGCCTCCTTTGGAGGAGTAGGTATTGGCTACTACCTGGGCTTCCCTCCACTGGCCGGAGCAGCTGCTGTTGCAGTGCTGGCAGCGCTGACTACCGAAAACCTTACCCGGCGAAAAGTGCTGCGTAACGATTCTATTATTGCCATCCTCTGGTCACTGGGAATGGCCGTCGGAATTATCTTCGTGTACCTGACCCCGGGATATGCCCCCAACCTCATGAGCTACCTGTTTGGAAGCATTATCACAGTAAGCACAACTGATCTCTGGCTTATGCTGGCACTGGCACTGGTTGTTACTGCTGTGTTCATCTTGCTTTACAGACCCATTTTGTATGTTGCTTTTGACGAGCAGTTTGCCCGGATCAGAGGAATCCCGGTAATGTTCATCAACTATCTGCTCATCATTCTTGTGGCACTAACCATCGTACTGAGTATCCGAACAGCAGGAATCATCCTGGTACTTTCCGTACTTACTGTCCCACAGAATATTTCAAACCTTTTCACAAACCGCTTTAGTCATATCATGGTTGGATCGGTGGTACTGGGCTTCGTTGCCTCCTTGCTGGGTCTGGTACTCTCCTATTACCTGGATATTCCATCGGGAGCATGCATCATATTTACCCTGGTGGTCTTATACATGGTGGCACGACTCATTAAAGTTCTTATTTTTGGAAGATGAAACTAAAAGAGATCATTGAAGCTGCATGGAATGACCGGGGATTGCTCGGTGAAAAAAGTGTACAGGAAGCCATTCATGAGGTGGTAGACCAACTGGACAGGGGTGTTCTGCGGGTAGCGCAAAAAGAGTCCGATGGCTGGAAGGTTAATGACTGGGTCAAAAAGGCAGTCATCCTCTATTTCCCTATCAGAAAGATGGAGACCATTGAAGCTCCCCCCTTTGAGTTCCATGATAAAATCCCCTTGAAAAGTGGTTACAAAGCCAAGGGCGTACGCGTGGTTCCCCATGCTATAGCCAGGTATGGTGCCTATATCTCAAAAGGCGTCATTATGATGCCTTCCTATATAAATATAGGGGCATATGTGGAGGAAGGAACCATGGTCGATACCTGGGCAACTGTTGGGTCCTGTGCCCAGATTGGTAAAAATGTCCATTTAAGCGGAGGGGTTGGAATCGGTGGTGTCCTGGAACCAGTCCAGGCAGCCCCTGTGATCATAGAGGACAACTGCTTCATCGGTTCCAGAAGTATCGTGGTAGAAGGTGTAAGGGTGGAGTCCGAAGCGGTGCTGGGTGCCAATGTGGTGATCACCAATTCCACAAGGATCATTGATGTAACAGGCTCAGATCCGGTTGAGATAAAAGGAGTTGTTCCGGCCCGTTCGGTGGTTATTCCAGGATCCTATACCAAATCGTTTCCGGCAGGTGACTTCCAGGTGGCATGCGCCCTGATTATTGGAACACGTAAGCCCTCCACAGATCTGAAAACCTCCTTGAATGATGCACTCAGGGAATACAACGTGGCAGTATAATGCGGATTGGATTTGACGCAAAACGAGCTTTTAACAACTACAGTGGACTGGGTAACTACAGCAGGTACATCATATCCAATATCTGCCGGTTCTACCCCGAGAACGAATGCTTTCTTTATACCCCGCATATAGCTGATACGGAACTTTTCAATGAGCCGGATGGGACCACCATCGGCTTACCTGGAAATGGTATCTGGCGTAAGTCGGGATCGCTATGGCGCACTTTCAGGCTTACCCACAGACTGGAGAAGGATGCCATTGAGCTCTTTCACGGACTCAGCAATGAGTTGCCCGACGGTATTCATAAAAGCAGGATCAGATCCGTGATCACCATACACGATCTGATATTCATGGAACATCCCGAGCTCTATCAATCCCTGAACAGAAACATATATCAAAGGAAAGTCAAGTATGGTACCCATGTGGCAAACAGAGTTATTGCTGCCAGCGAGCAAACCAAACAGGATATTATTCGCTTTCTGAATGTTGATGAATCCAGAATCAGGGTGGTATATCAGGGATGTCACAGGCAGTTTTATAGCAGGGTAAGTGAGGAAACCATGCAACATACCCATCAGCGCTTTGGCCTTCCCTCCGAATATTTGCTTTATGTGGGAACCATTGAAGAGCGGAAAAATCTTTTGAAAATTGTACAGGCCCTTCACAAGGGAAATATTGATTTTCCCCTGGTTGTGGTGGGAAGGAAGACAGCCTATTTCAACCAGGTTAAGCAATTTATCGAGCGGAATAAAATATCAAATGTCTATTTCCTCGACCAGGTGCAGGCTTCAGATCTTCCGGCCATCTACCAGGGTTCTGCCGGTTTTATCTATCCTTCCTCCTATGAAGGATTTGGTATCCCTGTCCTTGAAGCTCTGAACTCAGGGGTTCCTGTAATCACTTCCAGGGGTGGATGCCTTGAAGAGACCGCTGGAAAAGGAGGATTATTGATAGACCCCAGTGAGCTGGATGAGATGATCGATGCCATCAGGCAGGTGCTCGAGAAATCTGCATTGCGTGACCGCCTGATTCGTGAAGGAGGTGCACATGCCCTCAAATTCCGAGAAGAGCAGACTATCCCTTCACTTTATAATGTTTATCTGGAGTGCATGCATGATTGAAACGGAAGTTAAAAAGACAGGAGCTATCTTACAATCGGGAGGCACCATCCTATATCCCACCGATACTATTTGGGGCATTGGCTGTGATGCGACCAGGCAGGAAAGTGTCCAGAACATCTACAGTATCAAACAAAGGACCGATAGTAAAAGTATGCTGGTACTGGTAAATGGAATCACCATGCTGGAGGATTACATAGGATCCATTCCTCTTCAAGCAAAGGAGCTCATTGAAATAGCGGAAAAACCCACCACCATCATATACCCCGTTGCCCGTAATCTTGCAGCTAATCTGCTGGCTCCCGATGGGTCCATTGGCATCCGAATCACCTCCGATCCATTTTGCAGCTTACTAATCGAATTCACAGGACGACCCATAGTTTCCACTTCGGCCAACATTTCGGGAGAACCAGCTCCGGCCATGTTCCAGGATATCAGAAAATCCATCTGCGAACAGGTCGATTACGTGGTAAACTGGCGCAAAGACGAGCACTCAACTTCTGCCCCTTCAGCCATCATCAAACTGGAAGAAGATGGCACCATCACCACCCTCCGTCCATAATCCTTTTGACAATGACCTTGGAGGTAAAAAAAACAGGCTGCCCGTTTCCAGACAGCCCGGGGGTGGTTGTTTAAACAACCGCTCCTGTATCCCCTCCTCTTTGAGGTAGGGGTGCTCCGAATCTTTATAATGCTACCGTTTTCCCTGAACCGGATGAAGAACTGTTCACCCTAGGAGTACCATGGTAATATACTTTGCCGCTTCCGGATATTCGTACATCCAGCTCTTCCTTGGCTGTGATTCTCACACTACCGGATCCACTGATGCTTGCTGAGAATTCATTTACTTCAAATGCTTCCGCATTTAGTTTGCCTGAACCGCTGATCTTTGCAGACAGCTCATCTGAATTGCCGTTCAGCAGTATAATATCTCCTGAACCGGAAATCTTTACATCCACTTCGTCAGCATTAAGTTTCTCAAAATGAATATCGCCGCTTCCAGACACAGCAAATTCCATTTCATCTGCGGTGACGGGCTCCCCGGATTTAAACTTGGCTGAGCCTGAAATTTTTACAGCGTCCAGCTCCTTGGAAGTGATATAGATGGTCAGCTTCGAGTGCCTGACTCTCCAGCTGCTGGGATATTTTACCTGCAGGAAACCATCTTCAACCTTGGTAATCAAATCCTCTACATCTTTGGCATCTCCCTCAATCTTTATCTCATGGGCATTTCCGGGAGTATAATAAACATCTGCACTGATACTGATGCCAATACCGCTGAAGGTGTCAAGCTTGCGAACTTCCTCTTTAGGAACGTCGGGCATCATAAAACTATTGAGGAACAGCAGGGTTAGCACTGCAACCATTGGGATCATAACTTTTTTCATCTCTATATCTTTTGGTTAATGACTAATTTAACTGAAAGACGCAATCAAAAAAGAAATGTTACAGCTCAGTGAGCCCTTCCGGTAAAATAAATTGAATGGATTGTTCTTCTGGATTAATATGATCGATAAAGTCCTCCACTGCTGGTACAATCAATTCCTTACTTTCAGATTGAATAACAAAGACGGGATTCATGGTGTGGGGAAGATAGTCAGTTATTGTTCCCAGCAGACCCTTCTCCCTGTCGCTTGCTGTAAATCCTATAAGCTTAGCCAGATCCTCTCCATCTTCTGCGGATTCGGACTGATGACTCGGGTCAAAATAGAAATAACAACCCGACACCTCCCTGGCAGCATCCAGGGAATCAATAAACTCAAACTTAATAATGGCCTGTTCCTTGGAGACCAGTTCCACTTCCTCCACGAAAAAAGGAACCCGCTGCCCATCAATATCGATGAACAGCGGGTTATCAGGTTCAATGTTATTCCCGGCATGGGGTTCAAGGATGGTATTTACCTCCCCCCGGAGTCCGTATGGCTTGGAGATTTTCCCTGCCTTTGCTCCTTCCGGAACCAACATTGTCAGAATTATTTATCCTCTTTTTTAGCTTCCTCTTTGCCTGCCTCAGCTTTGGGCTCTTCAGCAACAGGTGCCTGTTCTTCGGCTTTCGCCTCAGGTCCTTCGGTTGCAGCTTTGGGCTCTTCAGCAACAGGTGCCTCTTCAGCGACCTCTTCAGCAGCTTCTTCAACAGCAGGTGCACTTGCAGCCTCTTCAGCAGCTATAAGATCTGAACGTTTCTTGGCAATTTCTGCTGTCCTGGCTTCCTTGATCTTTGTTTCCTCCTCCATACGAGTCTTATCGAGACTGTCTTTGGTGGATTTAATCTGATCCATCTTGGCCTGGACTTTCTGTTCCTTCTCAGTCATCCATGCCTGGAACCTCTTCTCAGCTTCAGCTTCGTCGAAAGCTCCTTTTCTAACACCGTCTAAGAGGTGCTTCTTGTACAATACTCCTTTGTAAGATAAGATAGCTCTACATGTATCGGTAGGTTGAGCGCCTTTCTGCAGCCATTCTAAGGCTTTGTTGAAATCCAAAACAATGGTAGCAGGATTGGAATTGGGATTATACTGACCCAATGATTCAATAAATTTACCATCACGTGGCGCCCTGCTATCAGCAACTACAATAGAGTAGATCGCCTGAAATTTGCGACCTTGTCTTTGTAATCTGATTTTTGCTGGCATACTCTTCTAATTTTAATTGATTAAAACCTACAATTTTAGCGACCGCAAAGGTAGCATTAATCAGATAATATGCAAAGATTTACAAGGAATTAAAAGGAATGAAGGC
>DAOWFP010000151.1 GCA_030637895.1 Bacteroidota bacterium
AGATCCTCCCTGGCAGCACGCTTCTCCAGGAAATACTCGTAATTGCCCTTGTACTGGTAGAGATTCCCCAGGCTCAACTCGAAGATCCTGTTACAGATCCTGTCCAGGAAAAAGCGGTCGTGGGTCACCATCAGAAGGGTCAGTGTGGAACGTGAGAGGTAGTCCTCCAGCCATTCGATCATATCAATATCGAGGTGGTTGGTGGGCTCATCCAAAATCAGGAAATCGGGTTCGTCCAGCAACACAAGAGCCATGGCCAGGCGTTTCTTCTCTCCTCCTGAGAGTTTGCCCACCAGCTGCTGTGTCTTGGTAATACGGAACAGGTCAAGCAACTGACGCAGCCTTCTCTCATAGTCCCAGGCATGCAGGCGATCCATGTCAGCAGTGGCTTCCTCCAGAGCACCGGCAGCCTCCTTGGTCTGCTGTGTTCCATGCTCCTGCAATACTTTTTCATAATGTTTGATAACGGTCAGAACGCTTGTATTGGCTGAAAGAATCAACTCGTCGATAGTGAGCTTCTGATCCAGAATGGGACTCTGTTCGAGGAAGGCAACTTTAATATCGTTCCTGAATGTAAATGCACCAGTATCCGACGATTCCATGCCTGCCAGAATGCGCAGAAGGGTGGTTTTCCCGGTTCCGTTCCGGGCAATAATGGCCGTTTTATCTCCCCGTGCTAATCCAAAGGTGAGGTCTTCGAAGAGCATTTGATCTCCAAATGATTTAGAAAGATTTTCGGCCGAGAGGTAATTCATGATGGCGCAAAGATAATCTATCTGGAAAACTGGGCATTTACCTTCTTCCGGAGCCACTCTTTATTCATCAGGATCACCAGAAACTCCTGTAATGCACCTCTCAGGGGACCGGCCCAGCGAAAAAGAGCCATGACCCGCTCCAGTATACGATTGTACTTGAGCACCTGGTCCAGTTTATCAGCTTTGTGCATGGGGTCAAGGATCATCCTTGCAACCTCCTGTCCGGAAACAAGCGACTGGTATACTCCCTCGCCTGTAAATCCCGAGGCAAGTCCGGCTGCCTCCCCCACTAGAAATGTGTTATCAAATTTCACACCCCTGTAGTCATAAGCTATGGGATATGATTCCAGCCTGGCATCTCCCGGATCAATTTTTCTATCATTCAACCAATCATGAAATCCGGCTTTTATCTTCTGGGGATCTGCCTTTCGGGGATCGCAGCAACACCCTACGGCAATGGTGTCGCCATGCGGGAAGATCCATGCGTACCAGACAGAGAATCTGCGCGCGTCCATGTTTATCTCCAATGCCGGATATTCTTGCTTTACCGGAATGGAATACTGAAATCCGATCAATTTCTTCTTCACCTTCAATCCCAGGTGCCTGCGTACCATGGAGCTATATCCATCTGCACCTACCAGGTAGCTAAATCCATAAGCTGTACCATCCTTCAAGACAACACTTTTGTCTCTGATTTCAACCACCTGGCTATTTGTCCTTACCTCCACTGCTGTCCCATCTAACAGACTTCGCTGGTAGGCTCCAAGCACCCTTCGGTCAACCGTAAAAAGGGCGGGGACCGATGTGACAGTACCAGCTTTCCTGCGCCTTGAGTGGATGAAGGTCCGTAATATTTTTTGTTCAATTATATGATCGGGCAGCGGCAAGACATCCAAGGCCTTCGTGGTGAGTCCACCCCCACAGAGCTTATCTCCGAATCCTTCCTGCTTTTCCAGGAGCAGGACACGCAAAGCAGAGCCGGAGAATTCCCTGGCGCACTGAAGTCCTGCAGGGCCACCACCCACTATGATCACATCAAACTCCTCCATCATTTATCTTTACTTACTACACCCGTAGAATTCAAGGATCGGTAATTTAGCAATAAAAAAAGAGTAAAATAAAACTCTTCGTTATCCAGGCTTGAACCCGGTCCTCTTACAGCCTGTCGAAGGCCCCCTGTTTGAATCTTCTGCACAAGTTTCTTACATTTGAGATGATACCATGATGTCAATAGAAAATGAGGGCATTGTTTAATTTGAAAAACGCCATTCTAATAACTTGTTTTCTTGCATTGGGATGCTTCAACAACCAGGTGAGGGCTCAGGACTATGCTCATTTCGAACCCTGGGCCACCTTTACCACTCAACGATTTATCAAAAAGGCCGGGTTCTGGTACCGGAATGATTTTAGCATCAGGCCCGCATTTGACGATGATTTTAATGTCCTCTTCATGGTGCGCCCCAGAGCCATCGTGGATATGTGGAATATCCTTGACTTTCATGCTGCGATCGATTTTCGTTATACCGTTTACACTGAATTGGAAAACAGAATCGAAATAAGACCCTGGGAGGGACTGCAATTGCATTGGCCAGATTTTGGAAGAGTCAGATTTGATCATTTTTACCGCTTCGAGCAGCGTTTTCACTGGAAGGAAGGTAAGGAGAGAGATAAAATTTCACTTCGTTCCCGGTACAGGCTGAATATGCACATACCCCTGAACAATACAAGAACCACTGATCACACTTACTTTACAAATGTAAGTGCTGAGGCTTTTATCCCTCATGGAGAAACCTTTGAAGAGTCCTATGCAAGTACTTTCCGGCTGGGTTTTGTCCTTGGTTATAACCATGATAAAAAATGGCGTTATCAATTAGACTTTTATCTGGACCAGGGTAGAAATACGGAAGAAGACACAGCAGAGGCAAGCAGGTTTATTATTGAGGCCAAGGCCAGAATGGCGTTCTGATTATAATTACTCATCCACCATATCAAGACTTTCCAGGTTCTGCTTCATCGTGGTGAGATAATCTCCCTGTGCTGGTATATTTCCACAGGGTAGAAACACTACAACTTTAACATCCGCATCTTCCAGGAGCTTCCTGGTTTCCGGATGAGGTTCTCCCTCCCACAGCATCAATTGTGAATCATTGTGATGTAGCGATCCTATAAAAGTATTTACCTCATCAGATTCAAGCTTCTGTCCGGGTTCCCAGTGTTCTGAATGAATGTGTAGCCCATATCTTGCGCCGAGATACTGGTATACCGGATGTGAGGCGCTGACAGATGCATCAGCCCACGAAGAGAAAGCTAAGTCCATTTGAGTATCAAGCGCTGTTAATTCTTCTTCCAGTGCTTTGAAATTAGCGTCGAATAGCTCGCTGCTCTCCGGGTAGGTTTCCTTTAAAGTTTCATTTATAAGCTTTGCCTGCTCAAGTGCAATGGATTGATCCAGCCAGGTAGTAAAAGCGGTCTCCGCGTGGTCGTGTTCCCCGTCAGGTCCATGACTGTGGCTCATTCCTCTCTCCTGGATGTATTGATCACTTACCTTTGCTGTGGTATTCACAATCTTCCTCTGCGGGAGAGATACCTTATCAACCCAGCTCTCATACCCGGCTCCGTTAATGAAAATCATTTCGGCCGATTGATATGTGCTTACCACATCAGCGCCGGGTTCAAAAAATGCCGGATCAATATCAGCCGGCACAGGGAATAAGACCTCAAATTTATCCCCTGCAATCTGTTGTGTAAAAAAGAAGAGTGGGTAGTTGGTTACGGCAAGTGTTTTTTGGGCTGTTTCTTCATTCGATGATTTTTCCTTTTTAACACCGCTACCACATGAGCCGGCTGTTAATAGAATGATAAATAGGGCAAAGATCTGTTTCATAAGATATTAAATAATGAATGCGTTCATAAATTCATCAATGAAGAAACCAGTGATGTAATACATAATCCCGGAAATGAGGGCGCTGATGACCACCAGCAGGAGGAGTTCCATTCCAATAATCTGGGCAATCTTACTCCTCCCCGATCCAATTGTGAACATGGTATAAAGTTCATCTTTTCGCAAACGCAATGACAGGGCAATGACCAAGCCGAAAATAAGGGAGACGGCCAGTCCTACGATGACAAATACGGAATTAAAAATTTGTTTGATTCTGAAAATACTTTGAAGGAGGTTATCCACTACAAGAGTCGGCACGACTATCTGGTTGTCTATTTCGCCCGATTCAATACGGCCCCGCAGCAGGGTGCTTGCTTTCTGGTTCTCAGGTATGAAAATAATGGAGGTGATGGGATAAGAATTGATATCTCCATGAAAATGAAATTGATCAATGTTTTCCGGGTCAATCTGGTTGTACATAAACAGCTTTGCTCCGGCAGTAACAGTGCTGTCGCTGCGTTCAAGCACAATGGTCGGATCGTTTACCTGCACCAGGTCCTGGTGCCCGTGTCCCAGTCCCATGATAATCCACGTGGTTTTAACATCCACAAAAATGGCATCATCATCAGGGGTATTGGAGTGCCCCAACACACCCACAACATCCATCTTAAGCGGGTATACACCTGCAAAATCAAAAAAGCTTTCCGGACTTGAAATCAGGCTGTCACCGGCTTGTATATCCAGGCGCCTGGCCACATTGGAACCTATCACACATTCACCCACTACACCAAAGAGCCGCCCCGATTCGGGGCTGAGGTCCCGGAAATCAAAATAGTCCAGCGAGGTACCCACAATGGGAAATCCGCGGGCAGAATAACTGCTCATTATAGGGATTGAATACCCGAATCCGGTCTCATCCAGGATAGCAGCATACTCCATGGTCAGCGTCTCGATCTTCTCCTGTTGGAAGTAGAGGGTATTGATGACTAGGTCGGTGGGGCTCCCTTTTTTGCCGGCAATCAGGGGTGTGCTGTTGGCCCTGGCCAACATTTGATCCTCGCTCTCTGAAATAAGCCGTTTCAGTCCCACAGGCAGGAAGATGATAATGGCCACCGAGAAGGTGAGGACCAGGGAGCGCACCCTGTTATAGGTCAGATAGCGATAGGCCAGGTAGATGCTGTCTTTCATAAGTCTGCCCTTTTTTGAAAATCAGCAAAATCAATGATCCGGTCAAATCCATCCAGTAATTCATGATCGTGGGTTACTGTGATCAGTGTGCTCTTGTTGGCATCCGACATTTTAAACAGGATCTCCAGTATAAGCGTTTTATTATCCGGATCCAGGTTTCCGGTGGGCTCATCGGCCAGCACCAGCGAAGGATCATTGATCAATGCCCTTGAAATAGCGATGCGTTGTTTTTCTCCGTG
>DAOWFP010000064.1 GCA_030637895.1 Bacteroidota bacterium
CATACAAATTTGGTCTGTCCTCCAACAGACACCCGGCAGGCACCACACATCCCGGTTCCATCCACCATAAGTGTATTCAAACTGGCCACGGTGGGAATATTGTATTTTCCTGTCAGCAGGGTGACAAATTTCATCATTATGGCCGGACCCACAGTCACAGCCAGATCCACTTTCTCCCTCAGGATGACTTCTTCCATGCCATTTGTTACCAGTCCCTGTTTTCCATAGGAACCGTCATCGGTCATAATAATCACCTCATCGGAATGCTGCCTCATCTGCTCCTCCAGGATGATCAGATCCTTTTCCCTGGCAGCGAGAACGGTAATCACCCTGTTGCCTGCCTGTTTTAAAGCCTCCACAATGGGTAGCAGGGGTGCAACGCCAACCCCGCCTCCTGACGCAAGCACTGTTCCAACATTCTCAATATGGGTTGCTTTTCCAAGTGGACCCACCACATCGGTAATCTCATCCCCCACCTCAAGCTCACATATCTTGGTGGATGTAACACCCACCTTCTGAATGATCAGGGTGATGGTTCCTTTTTCCACATCAGCAGCGGCAATGGTCAGCGGAATCCGTTCCCCTTTCTCACCGGTCTTTACAATCACAAAATGACCCGCCTTCCTGCTTTTTGCAATATGCGGAGCCTCAATGACCAGCCTCACCACAGCTTCTGAAAAATACTCCTTTTCGATAATCCTACTCATACTCTATTGTTTTGTCAGGGTGCTATTTGGAGCGTAATATTACATGAAAAAAAGATCTTTTTCCATGCCATTTGTCAACTACATGTTATAAAGAATAAAAAAAAATATGCCGGGACAGGTTCTGTTTTTTATACATTTACTTTCAGCCAATAATTTATTTATCAAAATATGAAGGACCTAAGAACATCTTACATGGGATTGGAACTGAAAAATCCAATCATTGCCGGAAGCTGTGGCCTGACCGGGACCCTTGATGGCATTGTTTCCATGGAGAAGCATGGAGCAGGTGCCGTGGTGCTTAAATCTTTATTCGAGGAGGAGATCCTGCTGGAGGAAAAGGAGCAGATTAAAGAGCTTGAAAAAAATCCCCTGATCTACTCAGGATTATCAGAAACCCTCGACTACCTCGACCTTCACATCCGTGAAGAAAACCTGGAAAAATTCCTCCAGTTGATTATAGATGCTAAAAAAACCGTCTCCATTCCAATCATCGGCAGCATTAATTGTATCTCAACAATAGACTGGGTTCACTTTACAAAAAAGATGGAAGAGGCTGGCGCCGATGCCCTGGAGCTCAATATCTTCCTGAATCCGGCCGATTTTAAAAGTAAAGAGTTCGAGAAAGCCTACTTCCAGATCATTGAGAAGGTGATGGCGACTGTAAAGATTCCTGTGTCCCTTAAGATCAGTAAATATTTCACACGCCTGGGCCTCTCTGTGAAGGCGCTGTCCGAAACAGGAATTTCAGGGCTGGTGATGTTTAACAGGTTTTATGCACCTGATATTGATATCGAAAAGATGGAGCTATCTGCACCCCAGGTGTTTTCCACACCTGTGGAGCAGCATGAAACACTTCGATGGATTGCCATTTTGTCGGAACGGGTGAATGTGAACATTGCGGCTTCCACAGGCATTCACACAGGGGAAGATGTGGTAAAGATGTTGCTGGCCGGGGCAACTGCCATCCAGGTTGTATCGACCCTTTATAAGAATGGTCCGGCACAGATTAACAAGATGCTGACCAAACTAGATGACTGGATGTCCGATAAAGGATTCAATTCCGTGGAGCAGTTCAGAGGGAAAATATCCCGGATGTATGGAGCTGATCCGGCTGCTTTTGAACGGATGCAGTTCATGAAACACTTCAGTGAAATAAGATAACAGCCATTTGTGAGAAACAAATCCAATGCCCGGTTGTTACTATTTAAATTTGTACTGGTGACATATGGACGATTTATCGTTTTTGCAGAGCCTCGACACTGAGGCCATTGAGGAACTCTATCAGAAATACAGAACGGATCCAGGATCAGTGGATTCCAGCTGGCACCATTTTTTCCAGGGCTTTGACCTGGCCAGAAGAGATTATAGTCACCCCGAATCCGAATCACTCACATTTGATGAGGAATTCAAGGTCCTTAACCTGATCAATGGGTATCGTAAACGGGGACATCTGTTCACCCAGACCAACCCGGTTCGTACCCGAAGAAAATACTTTCCTACCCTCGATCTTGAAAATTACGGATTGTCTGATGAAAATCTGGATTCAGCCTATTATGCCGGGAAGGAAATTGGTTGCGGCAAAGCTACTTTGAGGGATATCGTAGATAATCTCAAACAAATCTATTGCGGTCACATCGGATCGGAATATATGTTTATACGGATTCCTGCAAAAATTGATTGGCTCACGGATCACATCGAGAAGAATCAAAACAGAACTTCTTTTACCTCAGAAGAGAAGAAAAGGATCTATCACCATCTTGTGGAGGCAGTGGGATTTGAAAAATTCATTCACAATAAATTTGTGGGTCAGAAACGCTTCTCCCTGGAAGGGGCAGAAGTCCTGGTACCGGCCATAAACGACCTGATGGAAAAGGGTTCAGTTCTTGGTGTGAAGGAGTTTAATATTGGGATGGCTCACCGGGGACGGCTCAATGTGCTGGCCAATGTTTTGAGAAAACCAGCACAAAATATATTTAAAGAGTTTGAAGGGGAGTCCTACGAAGAACGGATCAGTCTGGGGGATGTGAAATACCACCTGGGGTACAGCAACACGGTGCAAACCAGTGAAGGTAAGGAGGTGATCCTGAATATTGTCCCCAACCCATCACACCTGGAATCATCCGCTCCTCTCATCGAAGGTGTCTCCAGGGCACGTATCGATCACCTTTACGAAGGGGATAACAACAAAGTAGTACCCATTATCATTCATGGTGATGCAGCTATCGCCGGTCAGGGAGTGGTTTACGAAGTGGTTCAAATGTCGGAATTAGAGGGATATAAAAACGGGGGGACCATCCACCTGGTGATAAATAATCAGGTGGGATTTACCACCAACTACCGTGATGCCCGTTCCAGCACTTATTGCACCGATGTGGGCAAGGTAACCAAGGCCCCCATCTGGCACATAAATGGTGATGATGTGGAAGGATTGGTGCACGTAATGCGCATGGCCATTGAATACCGCCAGTGCTTCCACACAGATGTGTATATCGATATATTGGCCTACCGCAAATATGGCCATAATGAAGGGGATGAGCCCAGGTTCACACAACCCACCCTGTATAAAGCCATTGCCAGACATCCTAACCCCAGGGATCTGTACAGCAAAGAACTGTTAGATCAGGGCGTTCTTACCAAGGCCGATATTACACAAGCCGAAACTAAATTTGACTCCTCGCTGGAGAAGCAGCTGGATGCATCAAGAAAAGCGAAGAAGGTATTTATTCAGCAATTTTTGGAAGCCCAGTGGAAAGGAATGGAATATGCCTCCATCAGGACTTTTGAAGAGCCGGTGGAAACAGGAGTGCCGGCGAAAACTCTGAACCGAATTGCAGAGCAGTTAAATACCTTGCCAGAGGACCTGGGGTTTTTTAAGAAATCCATCAAACTGCTTGAAGACAGGACCCTGATGATCAGTGAAAACCGCTTGGACTGGGCACTTGGGGAGTTGCTGGCCTATGGCTCCCTCCTCCTGGAAGGTTACCCGGTAAGGATCAGTGGTCAGGATTCAGTCCGGGGCACCTTCTCGCACCGGCATGCCGGGATGGTAATGGAAGAGACCACAGAAGTATACTTTCCGCTGAAATATATTGATAAAAAACAGGCCCCCTTCCATATCTATAACTCACCGCTTAATGAGTATGCGGTGCTGGGATTTGAATATGGCTATGCCATGTCCTGTCCACAAACCCTGACCATCTGGGAAGCCCAGTTTGGGGATTTCATAAATGTGGCCCAGGTGATTCTGGACCAGTATATTTCCAGCGCCGAGGAGAAATGGGGAGTTATGAATGGCCTGGTTCTCTATCTCCCTCATGGATTCGAAGGACAGGGTCCTGAACACTCCAGTGCCAGGATCGAAAGGTTTCTAAGTCTGGCAGCAGGATGCAACATGCATATTATCAATCCCACTACACCTGGCAACCTGTTCCATGCACTGCGAAACCACATGAAGAAAAAGTCCAGGGTTCCCCTGGTAGTCTTCACACCCAAGAGCCTGTTGCGCCACCCACTCTGTGTCTCCACAATGGATGAGCTGGAAAAAGGGAAGTTTATGCCTGTCATTGACGATGCCAATAACGACCTTGATGAAGTACGCAGAGTAGTGCTATGCAGCGGTAAGATCTATTATGACTTACTGGCCAGGAAGCAGAAACTGGGTGCCAGGGACATTGCCCTGGTCAGGCTGGATCAGATCTTTCCCTTCCCTGAAAAAGAAATCGACCGGATCCTGAAGAAATACCGGAACAACATGCTCACGCTTTGGGTCCAGGAAGAACCTGAAAACATGGGAGCCTGGTATTTCATCCGCAATGCAATGAAAGACACTGAGGTGATCCCTGTCACCCGCCAACCTTCCGGAAGTCCGGCTACAGGCTTGTTCAAGCTGCACGAGATCAGTCAGAAGGAAATTATTGATAAGGTATTCAGGGAATGTACATGCGATCTGTTAAACGTTTACTGTGGTCTGCAGTGTATGATCGGAAGCTCGCGTACAGAAATACTGAACCAACATTACTATTTCGACAAAGAAAAACCCAAAACAAAGTAACATGGCCCTGGAGATAAAAATACCAAGTCCTGGTGAATCCATTACAGAAGTAGAGCTGGCATCCTGGTTTGTTGAGGATGGTGCACTGGTTACGAAGAACCAGGAGATTGGTGAAATTGAATCGGAGAAAGCGACCCTGCCTCTGATTGCCGTGGAGTCCGGACAGCTGAAGATCCTGGTTCAGGAAGGAGAGACTGTAGAAGTTGGCGTGGTAGTGGCTTCCATCGATACCAGCGTGGAGGTAAGCGAGGTGCCGGTAGACACTCCGGAAGTCACTTCCTCTGCCGGAAAAGAAGCACATGTGCAAGCAATGCCCCCTGATCTGAAGGGCATTAAAGTCACGCCGGTGGCAAAGCAGATGATGGAAAAAGAGGGGCTCTCTGTGGAGGATATCCTCAATGGTTTGAGAAAAATCAGTGCTGCAGATGTAAGGCAGGTAATACAAAACGGGTCCACAGCAAAGCTGCCTGAAAGAACACTCATTCCGTCCAGGGAGGAAGAGCGTAAAAAGGTAAGTCAGCTCAGAAAAAAGATCTCAGAACGGCTGGTTTCTGTCAAGAATGAGACAGCCATGCTTACCACTTTCAATGAGGCAGACATGAGTGCCATTATGGCCATTCGAAAAAAATACCAGGAGCAGTTTGTAGAGAAATATGGGATAAAGCTTGGCTTCATGTCCTTTTTTACAAAGGCAGTTACTGAAGCGCTCCGGCTCTTCCCCGCTGCTAATTCTTACCTGGATGGTGAAGAGGTGGTCTCACCGGTTTACTGTGACATCGGTATAGCTGTACAGACAGATAAAGGATTGATGGTGCCAGTGATCAGAAATGCAGAAACCATGAGCCTGGCCCAATTGGAGCAGCAGATTGCTGATCTGGCTACCCGGGCCAGAAAAGCACGGCTTGGAATCGAGGAGATGAGTGGGGGTACTTTCACCATATCCAACGGTGGCATTTATGGATCCATGCTCTCCACACCCATCCTGAACCCACCCCAGTCAGGAATCCTTGGTATGCACAACATACTGGAACGTCCTGTAGCCATTAACGGAAAAGTGGAGATCAGGCCCATGATGTATATTGCACTGAGCTATGATCACCGTGTCATCGACGGTAAGGATTCAGTCGGTTTCCTGAAGACTGTGAAAACCTTGCTGGAAGATCCGGTTCGTTTGATCTTTGGAGAACAGGCACCAGAGCAGTTCCTGCTCGAAATTTAGTACAGATTAATTGTATTCAAGGACGCGGGTGATGGCAAGTTCGGGAGTGATTCTCTCCTCACCGGTATAGACCAGTCGAAGGGTCCAGTTTCCTTGCTCATCAAATTCGCTGTAGTCGTATAATTGGGTGGCAGACCTTGTACCGTCCAGTTCCTCCTGGTACATCTCCACCAGCAGGTTCTTTTCATAGACATGGTGAACAATTACTTCCCGGTTATTAATCACCTGCACCTGTCTTTGGATCCTTCCCTTTGAATCATAGTAAGTGGCACCTTCAAAACGAAGCTGCTCATTCTGCCACACTTCGAAATTAACCTGTTCGGCCGAAACCCTGTCCATCATGGTCCGGGAAACAAGCACCATTTTCGAATGTTTTGGGGTCATATTTACCCTCCTATAATTGGACTCTTCCACCACTACTCCATTTTCGCGTCTGGCAGTTGACAGGCTGGTAGTATCGCCACAATCGCTCAGGCTATAACCCTGTATGTAAAAACCATCCGTATCATATTCCACCACACGAAAACCGTCGGAACACTCTATACCTGCCACCCACTTCTCATTCTCATAGGTTGCATTGCACTGGAACTCCCTGCTTGCCCTTACTTCACCCTTTAAGCCATGGCGGTCAAGATCATTTGATTCACCCGAACAGGATACCAGAAAAGCAAGAAGCGACATCATGAGTAAACTAGAAACAGACTTCATAAGGGGACAGTTTTTTAGTTTAAGAACCCAAAAGTAACTGTTCCCATCCACAATCACAAAAGAAGCCGCTACTGGCTGTTAACATAACCCATTACCTGCTCTACCATTTCATGCTGCTCCTGAGTGGAAGCCAGGGATTCGGCTTTTAGAAAAGATTCCTTGGCCTTATCACGATCACGAAGGAAGAATTGTACCATCCCCTGGTAAAAATAGTAATCAAAATGCTCCTCCAGCGCGATGCATGAAGCATACCATTCCAGCTCTTTTTTAAGCAGCTGCTCGGTCTGGTATTGCTGGTCCATATCGGTTATCTGGGATGAAGCTCCGTAAAGCCAGCGATGATCATCCTTACGATCCGTGGCGAAGCGCTTATCTACATAAGAGATTAAGTCATCGATCTTATTTGTATAGTAATAATACTGAATGAAGGGAAGCGATCTCAAATCCCACGATATGGTCTCTTGCTCCACCAGTGGAGCCAAATCGTTGGCCATAAGGCTTATCAGATCGACACGTTCCTCCTCCACCGCTTTTACCAGGGTATTGTTGTAAATCTTCTCCATGGCCAGCATATAATCATCTCCCAGCACCCTCCTCAAGCGGTCTGCATCTGAGGAAAATACCTCCCACCATGAATCATCCATATCCATATAAAAAGCAACCACACTGATATCATTGTCCGAAAGCTTCGGGCCTATCACCCGCTCCATATATTCTGAAGCCAGCCTATCGGCCTCTTCCTGGTTTCCCATATCGCGCACCACTGTGATATATTCGGCAAATTCCTCGGGCTCCAGCTTACCTTGCTGGTATTGGGCCCTATAGCTCTTTACCTTACTGAATCCCTCATTTATTGATGTTAAATTCGCTATAAGCTCCTCTGCAGGCGTAAAGCCAACAATCTTACTCACTCGTTCGCCATCATCACTGAAAATGAACATGCTGGGGTAGCCCTCTAACTGCTGCTCAGAAGCATACATACGACCGAAATCCGACTCCCCATCCATCCTGACACTCAGATAATGGGTATTCATATAGTCTGCCACAGCCGGATCCGTGTAAACCTCACTGTCCATCATCTTACAGGGTCCGCACCAGGTGGCATAGACATCTACGTAAAGCATCAACATCTGGTCTGATGCCTTCTTCTTTACCGCATTCATCTCTGCAAGGGTTTCGACTTCAATGAACTCAACCTGCGCATTTATGGTAATTGGAGCGACAAACAGTAGTATAAAAAGGATTCTGGATTTTATTTTCATGGGGATATGGAATATTAGACTATAACGGTAAACAGCTGGTTTTGTTATGAGAATCAGCTCAGAACCCCGCAATCATTTAAAAGCTCAAGATAGCTTGTGGACTCATTTTCCCAGCATAACTCAAGGGCTGCTTTGTCCAGTGCCTCCCTCCATGCGCCTCCGGACCTCTCCTTCAGCATGTACCTGATCCGACCTGCCAGTTTTTCGGGATCCTTCTCCTTGCTTGAAATACCTACCCCGTATGTATCAACAATTCTTCTCATCTCCGGAAGTGCTGAGCAGAGAACAGGCACCCGACTCTGGATATAATCAAATATTTTATTGGGCAGGGAGTAACGATAATTCAGTCCCAGGTCCTCTTCCAGCGATATGCCCAGATCGGCCGATAAGGTAAGAGGCCTTAGCTCCTCCGGCATCATTCTTCCTCTGAATTCGATTCGATCGTCCAGGTTCAACTGTGCGACCCGCTGTTTCAGATCGTCCTCAATATCACCTGTCCCTACCACTACAAACAGGACATTTTCAAGATATTGCATTGCATCAATCATCAATTCAATGCCCCTTCCCACATTCAATGCGCCCTGATATATAATTATCTGCCTATCTGCCGCACCTCCTTCCCTGGAACGGTATTCAATCTTTTCCGGGACATTTCTTACCACCCTGAAACGGGTACCATAGAGCCTACGGTAGATGGTTGCAATGGAATAATTTACGGTAACTGCATGCCGGAGTTTAGGTACGAGGATGCGCTCTATCAACTTCCAGACAGATTGAACAGCTTTCCTGTGAATCAGCTCAGGAACCTGGGTAAACAATTCATGGCTATCATAGATCAAGGGCACTCTCCTGATCCTGCTTGCAAAAAAATTAGCCGGTAAGGTATCCAGGTCATTGGAAATAAGCAATGCAGGTTTTTTGGCAAATAGCAGCGTAATGAACAAACGCAGGTTAAAAAAGGCGTAAAACAGGGGACCCCCGGAAAAGAGCATCCTGTATCTTCTGAGCTTAAAGGACGTGTTCTTCAGGTCCGGGCTCTTTTTCAATCGCCTGCCAATACAAGTCACTTCAAATCCCAGTTCAGTCAGCAGCCTGGCTACCCTTCTAACCCGCTGATCCGTTGCAAGGTCATTAATCACCGATATGTAGGCTCGCTTCAAGACTTGATAATAAGAAATTTAAAGATAGGAAAAGCAGTAATGGTAGAGGAATAAATCATTGCTATATTTACCATTATGAACGATATACGCCCCAATCATCAACTGAAGGATTTAAATAGTTTTGGATTGCATATAAAGGCTGCCTACTATGCCCGACCAAAGGATATGAAAGCCCTCTCCAATCTGATGGAAAATGAAACCTACAGCCAAATGCCCCTCCTGGTCCTGGGTGAGGGCAGCAATATCCTGTTCAGGAATGATTTCGAGGGGCTGGTTATTCAACCCGGAATGAAAGGGATCGAAATAGTGGAAGAGAACGCAGAAGAGCTGGTGGTAAAAGTGGGTGCCTCCGAAAACTGGGATAGCTGGGTAAGTTATGCCATTGAAAAGGGGTGGTATGGATTGGAAAATCTGAGCATGATCCCCGGATCGGTGGGTTCATCGCCCATACAGAATATTGGTGCCTATGGAGTGGAGCTCAAGAACCGGTTTGAATGGCTTGAAGC
>DAOWFP010000111.1 GCA_030637895.1 Bacteroidota bacterium
CAGTGAAAGAGATCAGAATACGATCCAGAATAACAGTTCATCCAGGGCTTTGACCCTGATATTATCAGATGGATCAGTTTATCCTGAGGAAGGAAAAATCAGGTTTGTCAACCGCCAGGTAAATGCAACCACAGGGACCATCTTGATGCAGGCTTCTTTTCCGAATACAAATATGATTCTTCGTCCCGGACAGTTTGCAAAGGTGCAGGGAGTCATAGATAATATTAAGGGTGGACTATTGATACCACAACGCTGTGTCCAGGAGATGCAGGGTAACTATAATGTCTTTGTAGTGAATGAAAGCGATGAAGTAGAGTTTCGTAAGATTGAGGTCACTTCCACCTATGAAACTTCTTATATGATTGTCTCATCCGGTCTCGAAGCAGGAGAGCGAGTGGTTTATGAAGGTCTACAGAAGGTGAAGAGCGGTATGAAGGTCAATCCGGTGGTTCAGGATATTTCCATTTCACAAT
This sequence comes from Bacteroidota bacterium, assembly GCA_030637895.1. GTDB lineage: Bacteria > Bacteroidota > Bacteroidia > Bacteroidales. The sequence goes on from DAOWFP010000111.1 coordinate 474, forward strand.
CAGAAAACCAGGACTAATGGGTAATTTTTTCGTCAGACGTCCGATTGTGGCGATGGTTATTGCCATCCTTATTTTAATAGTTGGCTCCTTGTCCCTGCTCAATCTTCCCATGGAACAGTATCCCGATATCACTCCCCCAATGGTTGAGGTTAGTGCCAACTATACCGGGGCCAACGCTCTGAATGTGGAGCAATCGGTCGCCACACCCCTGGAGCAACAGATCAACGGGGTGGATAACATGATTTATATGAAATCCATCAATGCTAACGATGGGTCCATGAAAATCCAGATCACCTTTGAGGTGGGGACCGATCCGGATATGAATACAGTCTTTTCCCAGAACAGGGTATCATCGGCCACACCCAAGCTTCCCGAAGAGGTGAAGCGGATCGGTGTGAATACTGATAAGACCATGAGTAGCATGATTATGGCCGTCTCGCTCTATTCCGATGGCCGCTACGATCAGGATTTTCTGGGGAACTATGCATTAATCAATATCAAGGACATTCTGGCCCGGATCAAAGGGGTGGGACGTGTAAGTGTCCTGGGAGCCAGTGACTATTCCATGCGTATCTGGGTTCAACCCGACAAATTGGCTCACCTGGGAATCACCGTACCGGAAATTACAAATGCCGTCAGGGCGCAGAATGTGGTGGTCCCGGGGGGGAAGTTTGGAGCCGAGCCTGCACCTGAAGGCACCGATTTCACCTATAGTGTACGGATGCCTGAGCGATTGATATCAGAAGAGGAGTTTGGAGCCATCGTGATCAGAACCCTCAGTGATGGATCGCAGGTAAAGATAAGTGATGTAGCCAGCGTTGAGCTGGGAGTGGAATCATACAATGTGGTGACCCGTTTTGCCAAGAAAGAGTGTGCACTTATTACCCTTTACCAGGCCCCCGGAACAAATGCAGTGGATCTGGCCAGTCAGGTCATAGCCGCCATGGATGATATGAAAGGCAACTTCCCAGAGGGAGTGGATTACGAGGTGGGCCTTGACTCGACCCTCCCCATTACCGCAGGAATCAGGGAGATTGTTATTACCCTGCTCATTGCGCTGTCTCTGGTTATCCTGGTGGTTTTTGTCTTTATTCAGGATTTCAGGGCCACCTTGATTCCAACCATTGCCATTCCGGTTTCGTTGATTGGAGCATTTGCCATATTCCCACTGCTGGGTTTTACCATCAATGTGTTGTCATTGCTCGGACTGGTGCTGGCCATCGGAATAGTTGTGGATGATGCCATCGTTGTGGTTGAGGCAGTGCAGGTCAACCTGGCAAAAGGGATGAACTCAAAGGAAGCCACCATTCATGCCATGAAGGAGGTTACGGCCCCGGTTATTGCCACCACGCTTGTTCTGGTGGCTGTTTTTATTCCGGTGGCCTCCATGGGAGGAATCACCGGTCGCTTGTACCAGCAGTTTGCCATTACCGTTGCAGTCTCTGTTGTATTCTCCTCCCTGAATGCATTGACGCTAAGTCCGGCTCTGTGTTCCTTGCTTTTGAAGAAACCCAAACCCATGAAAGGTCCCCTGGGTTGGTTCTTTGATAAATTTAATAAGGGATTTGACCGCACCTCTGTAGGCTATATGAAGTTTACCAATATTCTCATAAGGAAGTTGAAAAGAGGGGTAGTCTTTATTGTAGTTCTCACCGCATCCATCGTGGTTATTGGAAAATTTGTACCAGGTGGCTTTGTTCCCGAGGAGGACCAGGGATATATCTATATCAATATGCAATTGCCCGATGCAGCCTCCCTGCAACGTTCCGATGCAGTGATGGCCAAGATTGAGGGTATTCTGGACCAATTTGAAGAGGTGCAATATGTAACAGCGGTGGCAGGATTTAACCTGCTGTCGGGAAGTATGTCAACCAACTCGGGGGTGGTGTTTATTACGCTGACCGATTGGGGCGAAAGGGATATCACAGCACTTGAACTGGCCAAAAAACTGAATATAGCCTTTTACATGGAGATCCCGGATGCCCAGGTATTTGCGTTTGGACCACCGGCCATCCCGGGTTTGGGAACCGGGGCAGGCTTTACCATGATGCTGCAGGATAAGGGAGGGAATAGCATTGATTACCTTTCTGAGCAGGCCACAAGATTTATTGCCGCGGCAAACCAACGTCCGGAAATTGGAAATGCATTTACCACTTTTCAGGCTAATACTCCTCAGCGTTCCGTGGTGATAAACCGCGACAAAGTTCTGAAGACAGGGGTTGATCTCAATGATCTCTATACCACTATCAGTGCATTTCTGGGAGGTGCTTATGTAAATGATTTTAACCGCTTTGGACGCCTATACAAGGCTTATGTGCAGGCAGAACCGGAATACAGGCAGAATGAGGATCAGCTTTCATTGTTTTTTGTAAAAAACAGAGATGGGGAGGATATTCCGCTCTCAACCCTGGTTTCTGTGAATAAAATTTCAGGTCCGGAATATACCTACAGGTATAACCTTTACAGGGCTGTAGAAATAGGAGGCGCTGCAGCTCCGGGTTACTCGTCCACCCAGGCACTGGATGCCCTGGAGGAGGTAGCTGCTGAGGTTCTACCTTTCGATATGGGCTACGAATGGAGCAATATGTCTTACCAGGAGAAGGCGGCGTCAGGATCGGGAAATATTGTTTTTCTTTTCGCTTTAATATTCGTCTTCCTGATCCTGGCAGCTCAATATGAGAGTTGGTCGCTTCCTTTCAGTATTCTGCTGGGAACGCCGTTTGCGATTTTTGGGGCCATGCTGTTCTTAATGATAGCACGCTTTTTCAGTGAGACTTTTGAAAACAATGTGTTCACACAAATCTCACTGGTGATGCTTATTGCCATGGCCGCAAAAAATGCCATCCTGATAGTGGAATTCGCCAAGCTGAAATTTGATGAGGGGATGAGCCTGGTAGAAGCTGCCAGTGAATCGGCCCGTCTCAGGTTCCGTCCCATACTGATGACTGCCTTTTCCTTCATCCTTGGAATTTTCCCACTGGTTGTTGCCAGCGGCGCAGGGGCAGAAGCCAGAAAGGTCATGGGTATGGCCCTGCTGGGAGGTATGATCCTGGCCACCCTGTTGGGCGTATTCTTTTATCCCATGCTCTTTGTTCTTATCGGAAAGCTGGGCAAGTATGAGCAAAAGAGAGACGCGAAGAAACTCGAGGAAACGAATGATTGATCCTATAAGCACTATGTATATGAAGATTTTGAAACCCATATTGCTATCACTGGTCCTGGCCCTCGCTGTAACAGGTTGCATGGTTGGACCAAGTCTAGAGAAACCTGTTGTGGAGACAGAAGAGCAGTTCAGGTTTGATAGCATAGCAGAAGACACCATGATAAACCTGGCCTGGTGGGAGCTGATAAGTGATCCTGAACTGGATACCATGATTTACCTGGCCCTGGAACACAACCAGGATATCTTAATTGCCATGTCCAGGATTGAACAGGCCTATGCGGTACTTGGAGTCTCCAAGGCTGATCTATATCCACAGTTTGGATATAATATTTCGGGAAGCTATGGTGATCCCAGCACGGCAGGTTCCGGATCCGATGCTGGAGGAATGGTTAATATTACACCCAATGTATACTGGGAGCTGGATTTCTGGGGTAAGGTGAGGCGTTCAAACCAGGCTGCCCGGGCCGAAATTGCCGCCTCGGAGGAGGCACTGCGCATGGTACAAATCGGAATTATCACAGCAGTGGCAGATGGTTACTTTCAACTGCTTGATTTCGATCAGCGCCTCGATATTTCACGTCGAACGTGGGAAACCCGCGAAGAGTCCGTTTGGATCATTGAACAGCGTTTTGAGAAAGGGATTGTTCCTGAAATTGATCTGAACCAGGCGCAGCAGCAGGAAGCCATTGCAGCCACTGCCATTCCAGCTTATGAAAGAGCAGTAGCCCAGACCGAGAACTACCTGAGTATACTGCTGGGACAGAATCCAAGGAAGCTTGAGCGTGGATTGCTTGATGATCAGGTAGCCCCGCTGGAAATACCTGTAGGTCTTCCATCGGAACTTCTACAACGAAGACCTGATCTGCTTCAGGCCGAACAGCAGTTTTATGCAGAGACAGCGCGAATTGGAATGATGCAGGCCATGCGTTTTCCTTCATTCAGCATAACAGCTGCTGCAGGTTTGGCCAGTAGTGACCTAAGCTCACTTTTTAGTAGCGATGCACTTATGTATAGTGTGGGAGGTAGTATCCTGGGCCCCATATTTAACTGGGGTAAGAACAAGCGCAGGGTAGATATACAAAAAGAAACTGCCAGTCAGGCTCTCTACAGTTATGAGCAAGCGGTATTAAACGCCTTCAGAGAGGTGGATGATGCCCTGATTGGTGTGGATACCTATGGCCGGGAAGTGAAATCAAGGGAGCGGCAAAAACTGGCTGCCGCCAATGCTGCATTGCTTTCCAGAGCAAGGTATGACGGGGGACAAACCGCTTATCTGGAGGTTCTGGAAACGGAGCGATCCCAGTTTAATGCAGAACTGGAATCGTCTGCTGCCAAGGGATACCTGCTTTCTTCTTATCTCTATTTGTACAAAGCCCTGGGAGGAGGCTGGATCACGCCGGAAACTGAGACTCCCTGATCAGGGCACCAGTAAAACTACAGACTACGATGAGATGCTATTATAGTTCGACGGTGCCAGCGAGGTAATTAGAAGTTTATATATTAACTTGGATGAGAAGTTATAGCTATCTGAGACGTATACATGATTCAGCTTATGAGGATAAAGCATCTGTTTTTTTTCAGCATGTTCTTTTTTACCACTCCCTTGTTCTCACAAGACTCAATTTTTCTTGACAAAATTAAACTTCCATCTTTTATAGATACGCTATTCATTGATCGCGATCTTAACAATTGGTCAGTCAGATTATTTACCAATTTTAAGAATAGCCGATTTATGCTCAATAGCGGGGACGAAAGTCTAGTATATATACCTAATAATCCCCTGGGAGTTGGATTCGGCTTAGGTACCAGAAAAATAATACTGGATATTGCATTCAATATAAAATCCAAGAACGAGGAACCAACGGAACGATTTGATTTAACAATAGCAATGATGCTAAACAAGCACCATATAGATTATTTTCTTCAGTCATATAACGGCTATAATTTAAATTATAAAGACCTGGAAGGCTTTCGTTCGGATATAAGCGATTTTGCTTCAGGAGTTGACTATATGTATATTTTCA
>DAOWFP010000133.1 GCA_030637895.1 Bacteroidota bacterium
TACTCTATTTTCTGATTGGAAGAAATCAGCGAATTTCCAGGTAATCCCTTGTCAGTTGAACCTTCATATGGTCTGAAAAAATCACTGGGCTATTTTTCGCTGACCAATATTGTGGTGGGGGATATGATCGGGGCGGGGATCTTCACCACTTCAGGCTTATTGCTGGCACAACTTCACGATCCAAAACTCCTGCTGATTCTCTGGGTTATAGGGGGTGTGATCGCATTGTGCGGAGCCCTGAGCTACAGCGAGTTGGGAGCCCGGTTTCCAAGAGCAGGAGGTGAGTATGCCTTTCTTTCTGAACTCTTTTCCCCGCTGACAGGATTCCTTAGTGGATGGATCTCTTTTTTTGTGGGTTTTACAGCTCCGGTGGCAGCCTCTTCCCTGGCCTTCAGTGAATACCTGGTCCGAACACTGCCTGATGCAGATGGAATGGAGCAAATCGGATTCATAAAGAAGGCCATAGCAGTTGGGATCATTCTGGTCTTTTCCATTATCCATTATTTTGGTCTGCGCTCGGGATCCAGGGTGCAGAACCTGCTCACCGTAATAAAGATTGGCCTGATCCTGGCTCTGGTAATTATCGGATTTGTTTTTGGCACAGGTAGTTTTGAGCATTTCAATGTGCAGATGAAAGTTGCTGAAGGATGGGCCGGACTAAAAACCATGGGGCTGGCCCTGATGTGGATCATGTTTGCCTACAGTGGATGGAACGCCTCCACCTATGTGGGTTCGGAGGTCCTGAATCCGGTTAAGAATATTCCCCGCTCTCTGATAAGCGGTACCTTGTTTGTAACGCTGATTTATCTTCTACTCAATACCCTTTTTGTGTATGCGGTACCTGCAGGGGAGATGAAGGGTGTTATATCCATTGGGGGACTGGCTGCCAATAATCTCTTTGGCCAGACCCTGGACCAGTTTTTTTCTCTCTTTATTGCGGTGATCCTGCTATCGGCCATTTCTGTCCTGACCATCATTGGCCCGCGGGTCTATTATGCCATGGCTGAATCTGGGCATTTCTTTGGGATCGCTAAACGGATCAACCGTTCCAATGTTCCGGGAATTTCCATCCTTATGCAGAGCGGACTGGCCATTGTGTTTGTGGTATCCGGGACCTTTGAGCAGATTATTACCCTGCTCAGTTTCTCCCTGGGGATCTTCCCCATTCTGGCTGTGCTGGGTGTCTTCAAGATCAGGATCAGTGGACAAGCAAAAATGAAGACTCCCTTGTACCCTGTTCCACAAGTGCTGTTTATAATAAGTTCCCTGGCGATCCTGGTGTTGGCGTACCTGGAGCGACCCGTAGAATCCTCCATCGCTCTTGCTGTGATCCTGGTGGGGATTCCTGCTTATTTTCTCCTCAAACGCTACAACACCATCAAGGCTTAGCCCATTATTCATATCGCAGTGTTTCCACCGGATTCCTTGATGAGGCCCTCAGGGTCATCGCTGCAGTGGTGATCATAGCACTTAAGAGTATGATCACACCTCCCAGCAATACAATCCACCAGGAGAAGGAGGTGCGGCTGGCAAAGTTTTGCAGCCATAATCTGGAGATATACCAGGTTACGGGTATGGCAATAACAACGGCGATGGCTACCCAGAGCACCAGTTGTTTTCCAAGCAACACAACAATTTGCCACTTCAGCGCTCCATTTACCTTTCTGATCCCGATCTCCCGGATCCGTTTGCGGTTGAGCAGCGATACCAGCCCGAACAGTCCGATATTGGCAATGACGATGCTCAGAATCGTAAAAACACCCAACAGTTTACTCTGATTAATATCATTGCGGTACATTTCCTCCATGGTCTGGTCAAGAAAGCCATACTCAAAGGGGATGTTATCAAAAAACTGGTCATAAGTGTCCTCAATATATTTCAGGGCTCCAGTTAGATCAGCTGTATTTAGCTTCACATTCATATAGCCCCGGTTCGCGGTCATAAAGTATATGGCCACTGGCCGGGACTCCTCGTGCAAGGAATTGTATTTGCCATTTTTAAGAACAGCAAGAATCTCCATTTGTTGAATGTGCTTGCCTACCAGCGAATCGCCCAGTCCAAGAAAGCTGATGCATGCTTCATTAAGAATTATACCAGTCTGAGAATCGGTGGGCTGATCGGGGTCAAAGTTTCTTCCCTCTTTGAGCTCCATTTGCATCAGGGGAATATAGTCAGCATCAATGGCCAAAAGTGAGACTATTTTGGACGCTTCCTGCCCATCCACATCGATTTTGAAGTGCGCAGTTGCAAAAGTCTCCCCGGGTACATTGCTTGAATATGCTACCCTCTCAACCATGGGACCTTTTTTCAACTCCTGCTTAAAGGAAAAGATCTTTTCCACGGGAGCACTCTCTGCATGCAATTTTACCTGGACAATGTTATCTGTGTTGTATCCGGTTTCAGCCTTCAGCAGGTATTGCACCTGCCTGGTGATCAGAAGTGATGAGATTATCAGAATGACTGAAAATGTGAATTGCATGATAATACTTCCCTTCCCGAAACCATAACGTTTTCTTTCAGCTCCCTGAATTGAATCTCCTTTCAGCAAAGAGATGGGTTGACGATACACCCTGGAAATCACAGAAAGCATAAATGCCAATGAGATGGCAGCCAGAACCAGCAGAATCAACAGCATGAAGCTGCCTGTCTGGAATCCGGATTGCTTCAGGGCACCGCCAAGGCCTTCCATAAACCATGTCTCCACCCCGGTGAGCATAAACCATGCAACAGCGGCCGAAACAACAATAACTATCAAGGATTCTGCGATAAGCAACTTGAAGATATGGGATCGTTCCGCTCCATTGATCTTAAAGATACCCAGGCTATGGGTACGTGATGCCAGAGAGGCAGAGAGCAGGTTGGCATAATTAAGCAGAGCGATCAATAGTAGAAAAAGTCCGGCAGCCACCAGCAGGTATGAATAAGTCCTGTTACCCTTGGGAAAGTCGTAGGAAAACTGCGGAGTAAAATGCACATCGGGCAGGGCTGTGATAATCAGTTTAAAATCGGCTTTCAGAAAGTTCCCGAATTCGGCCATGTATTTATCATAGAAGGCAGGGAAGGCGTCCTCCACCTCAGAACTGGAATTGTGCTCGCCCAGCATAATAAAGTGGTAGGCAGAGGGTCGCCAGAAGTTTTCGGAGTCATTGCCATCCAGTCTCTCCAGAACCGGGCCTTGAAGTGATTTCATTGAGACAAGCATATGCATTTTATGATGAACATTTTCCGGGAGGTCGCGCGTGACGCCTGTGACCTCCAATATCAAGTCATTGTTGATTTTAATCTCTTTACCAAGAGCATCGGTGGTGCCAAAAAACTTTTGTGCAATGCTTTCAGAAATAATAGTTTGACCTTTAGTAAGTAGGGCATTTTGTGGGGTGCCATGGAGAAATTGCAGGGGGAACAGTTGGAAGACTGTGGAATCGGCAAAGTAAACGTGATCTTCGAAAAAGACCTGATCCTCCGCAGTGACAATACATTTCTCTTCAATAGCAATCAGCCTGGTCATCTGTACAATGGCAGGGATCTCCTCCTTCATTACAGGTGCCAGGCGGGGACCCAGCCGGGCATGTATATTTTCATTATCGGGCAGATTGATTTCCCCACTTAACCTGTAGACCCGGTCCCACGTTTCCAGATGTTTGTCGAAGCTGCTTTGATAACTAACATGGGAGTAGATGAAGAATAGACTGGCAAAGGCGATAGAGAATCCCAGGATGCTCAGAACAGAATAGGCGGGTTGCCTGACCAGGTATTTGAATGCGATGGTGATGTAGGTGCGTATCATGGTTATTTTTTTCAGCGCTGATAAATCAATTAGTTAAGGATTTCCCCGTCATTTAGCTTGATGATGCGATGGGCGTAACTTGCGTCTTTATGAGAATGAGTCACCATCACCACAGTGGCTCCCTTTTGGTTGTGTTCCGTAAGCAGATCCAGGATTATTGTACCGTTTTTTGAATCCAGGTTGCCGGTGGGCTCATCGGCCAGGAGCAAGCGGGGACGGTTTACAATGGCCCGGGCAAAGGCCACCCGCTGCTGCTGTCCCCCCGAAAGCTGTTGGGGATAGTGATTGCTGCGGTGACCGAGTTTCATATGATTGAGGATATCAGCAACCCGTTCCTTTCGTTCTCTTCTTTTTGTTCCCATGAAGATCAGGGGAAGCTCCACATTTTCGAATACGTTCAGCTCATCTACCAGGTTGAAGTTCTGAAAAACAAAACCCATGTTTCCCCTTCGAATCCGGGTCATTCTACTTTCAGACAAGGATTCTATTTCGGTTCCATTGAAGGAAAAATTGCCTGTGGTAGGCCGGTCAATGAGTCCCAGGAGGTTGAGCAATGTTGATTTTCCACAGCCGGATGGACCCATTATGGCAGCAAACTCTCCCTTTTCAATGGTCAGATTGATATTATTGACTGCCGTGGTCTCTATCTCCTCCGTTTTAAACTTTTTGGTCAGTTTATTGGTTTGGATGATTATTTCTCTCATCATATTGCTGTTTTCAATTTCATTTTCTGTTTTCACCAGTTAGCATGCCAATGGTGTGCCATGAGCTTAAATCGCTGGATTCATGTAATCTATGATTCGATGCAACTTCGGGAATGTCCACCATTTGGACAACAGAGTGTCAAAAATTTGGACAATTCATTGCTTTATGAAAGGCCACGATGTAGTTTTACACCATGACCGAGGCCCATATACTGGTAGTGGACGACAATAAAAATGTGCTGACAGCACTGGACCTTCTGCTCTCAAGGGAATTTTCAGAGGTAAAATGTATCAGCAAGCCGGGCCAGATTCTATCCGAATTAAGGGCCGGTTCATACAGCGCTGTATTACTGGATATGAATTATACGGCCGGTCAGAATACAGGAAACGAGGGGCTCTTCTGGCTAAGGGAACTGATGAAGCTGGATTCGGACCTTTCTGTGGTGATGATTACTGCTTTTGGGGATATAGAACTGGCAGTGACCGCCCTGAAGGAGGGTGCAGTGGATTTTGTTTTGAAACCGTGGGACAATCAGAAGTTTATTGCCACAATGCTTACAGCGGTCAGGCTGACCCATTCGCGGCGGAAAGTCAAATCGCTTCAGAAAGATAAAGCTTCTCTGAAGGCTGAGTTGAAAGGGAAACCTAAGCGAATGATTGGAAGATCGGTCGCAATGCGCCGGGTAATGGAAATGGTTGAAAAAGTGGCTGCTACGCCTGCCAATGTATTGATTACCGGGGAGAACGGAACCGGGAAGGAGTTGATTGCACGGGAGCTCCATGAACGTTCGGACCGCTCTGCTGAGATCATGGTTAGTGTAGACCTGGGGGCGGTGCCGGATACCCTTTTTGAGAGCGAGTTATTCGGTCATGTCAAAGGGGCCTTTACAGATGCACATACCGACCGTATTGGCAAGATTGAGACGGCACATAGGGGAACCCTCTTTTTTGATGAGATTGGCAATCTTTCCTTACCTCTTCAGGCCAAGCTGCTCAGTGTAATTCAGAACCGCACCATCACCAGGCTGGGAACTACCGAGATAGTGCCGGTGGATATCCGCCTGGTATGTGCCACCAACATGAACCTGGAAGCAATGATGGCGGAGGGAGCGTTTCGGATGGACCTACTTTACCGGATTAATACCATCCGGGTGGAGCTGCCCCCGCTTCGTGAAAGGGAAGAGGATGTGCTGCTGCTTGCGGCCTATTTCCTACACGATTTTTCGAACCGTTATAACAAACCCGGATTGAAAATGGACGGAAAGGCCGAAGCGGCTTTAAAAAAGTGGTCCTGGCCCGGAAATGTTAGAGAGCTACAGCACAGTATAGAGCGGGCCGTGATTCTGGCAGAGGGAAAAATCATAAATAGGGATAGCTTTCAGTTTTCGGCCGCTGCATCCGCATCCACAGCTTCCTTCGATGGAAGTCTGGACGAGGTGGAGGCCAGATTAATTGAATATGCCATAAGAAAGAACAGTGGAAACATGAGCGCAGTGGCCTCTCAACTGGAAATCTCCCGGCAGACCCTTTATAATAAAATTAAGAAGTATGGGCTTTAGAAATCACAATATCACCATGCTAGCCCTGGTCGTTCTGCTAATAAGCAGTGCTACCTTGCTGGGCTGGGCCCTCACTTCTTCGAGAATCCACCTGGCCATCCTTCTGGGCATTTGCATTGCTGCGGAGGCTGTGTTCCTCCATCAAAAACTGACCAGATTCAAGCGGGAAATTCTTTTCTTCTTCAATGCACTTGAGAACGACGATACTTCAATTAATTACAGCTCCAATCATCGAAACAATTTTATTGATGAGCTGCACAGGCACCTGAACAAAGTGAATGGAAATTTTCAGGAGTTACGCTTGAACAATGAAAAGAGAGAGCAGTATTTCAGCAGGATCCTGGACCATTTGTCCAGTGGACTCATGCTTATTTCTAAGACCGGACATATCAACCAGATCAATGAGGAAGCGCTCAGACTGCTGAATATATCGAAGCTTACCCATATCAAGGCGCTTTCCCAATTGTATCCCGGACTTTACGTTAGAATCAGGGATATGAAATCGCTCGATCGTGCGGAACTGACATTGCAGGATCGGGAGAAAGGCCCGAAGAGGGTGGTCCTTGGTTTGCAGGTGGTAGAGATCAACCTGGGAGGGGAATATGTGAGGGTTGTGACCCTCCACGATTTGTCATCAGGGATGGAGCGCAAGGAAATAGACGATTGGATCAGACTGATCCGGGTGATGAGCCATGAGATTATGAATTCACTGGCACCCATCACCTCCATTTCCAATACCCTGAGGGAGGTATGGGCCGAACATGATTCCAAACCTGATGGAGAGATTGTAAGGGATGCCATGTTTCAGAAAACCCTTAAAGGCCTTGATGCCATTGCTGAGCAGAGCGAAGGGCTCACCACTTTCTTTGAATCCTATCGTATCCTGTCGAGAATACCAGATCCTGTTAAAAAGGAGTTCGCTGTGTGTGGATTTTTCGAAAAGCTGGAGACCCTGGTGGAACATTACAGGGAGAATTCCGGACTAAGGATATCATTTGAATGCAGCGATCCTGGCCTGAAAATACAGGCAGATGAGCAGATGATTACCCAGGTTATGCTCAACCTTGTAAAGAATGCAGTTCAGGCGGTGGAAACAGTAGAATCAGCTGAAATAACAGTATCAGCGCTTCTAAATGAAAATCGGATAGTTCTGGAGGTAAGCGACAATGGTGAGGGCATACCTTTAGAAATATCCGATGAAATCTTCATGCCCTTCTTCACCACCCGTAAGAAGGGAACAGGTGTGGGCCTTAGCTATAGCCGTCAGGTGATGGCCATGAACGAAGGCAGGATTGAGTTCGATTCTCAACCCGGTAGAACCCAGTTCAGACTTGTATTCTAAGCTAGAAAGCGATCCCCAGTGCGAGCCCCAACCTCAGTCCAAATCCATCTGCACCTTCTACGTCAACTTCACCGCTTGGGTCATCCAGAGTCCTGAAATTATAGACAGGTCCAACCCAGATATCAATAAGAACGATATCTTTCAGCATCCACTGTTTACCCAGGTTTATGGCCAGGCCGAAGGAAGTAAGAGTAGCTTCTTCATTGATCGTCGGATCCTCGGCTTTCTGGCTCATGTAACGAAAGTTGGGAGCCAGATAGGTACCAACGGGGGCCGGTGTGTCTGATAAATAAAGTCTGAATTCAGGAGTGATTCCGAAACCACTTAATTTTGCTTCCGAGTCCCCGGGACTGTATCCGGTGTAGAAAAAGCCCAGCTGAACGCTGATATCCTCTGTAAAGGCTCGCTCGTATTTGAGTACTCCAGTTCTGAGGAAAGGACTGAACAGGTCGGTCTTAATTGCATTCATCTTCTGTGTATCCTGTGCATACAAAACAGAAGATATGATAAGCATGGTGAAACCTAATAGCACAATTTTTTTCATGATCTTGCTTGTTGGTGAATAATTCACTAAAACTTTGTACGAAAACTGTGCCAGAATAGTTTCTATAAATGAGCAACTTAGCTTATTAAGGAGAAACTGGAATATCTGTTATTCTTATTCCGAAGTTGTCGATGTAGACCTTTTGTTTATCACTGTTCCATACATATACTTTCAAGCTGGAGTCACTTCTCAGATCCTTTTTCGGGATAGTAACATCAAATGTAACGGGCCACCAGTTGGAATAGGCTTTTATATACCTGTTTATCCCAAGGGCTTCCCAGAAGTAAGCACCTTCATTATTTTCGAGCGATACAATGATCTTCGTACTGGTTCTGTCTTCAGCATAACAGTAGAGGCTGCACTGGACCAGGAGGCCATGAATGTCTATAGTTTGAAGGGAATCCAGCGGGTATTCAAATGTTGAAGAGAACTCAGATACCTGGTTTGATTTCTCTCCGGCATATTTGATATCAGTTGAGATGTCCTGATCCATCTGCTTCCAAAAAGGAGGTGCATTCTCAAAGTCGTTGAATGTTGAAAGCAGGGGAGTTTCAGATTGATCGGGAAGAGGGAACTCTCTCATTTCATAGATAAAGAGGTCCAGCTCTTTGCTCTCAAAAACAGCTCTGTTTAAGGGGGAGATATTCTGTGCATAGTATGGCAGGTCGTTGTGCTCCATACCCGCCAGATACCTCGTATACCCATTTAGCAACATTAGTTTTTTTCCACCTATTGCCGTGTCAATCTCAAACTCATCGTAACTCAGAAACCTATGGGCCTGATCACTTTTGAAGCTACCGTAGTAAGCCAACAGCCGTTTTTGAACTTCATTGCTAATGATGATGCAATCACTGTTATTTTCTAATACCTGTTCCACCACAAGCTCTCTTTGTTTTCTATACTTGACCTTCTGTGCATACCTGATCATATCCAGGGGGATAAGGAGTAGAATGGCAGCAAACAGGAGGATAAAGAGGTGCTGAAACCGTTCTCCGGACTTTATGAAAAAGTAGACGGAAAAGAGACCGCTTAGCGGGAGGTACAGTTTCCAGAAGGTAGAGCCCTCCAGGAAAAATGAAATAATGGTAATGCAAATGAGTGCAATGAATATCTGGAGAGCAGCCTTTTTGGATTCAAAGTAATCGACAATGATCTTTGAAGCAGGTATGGATACCACAGGGACCAGAAAGAGATAGTGCCGTGGATCCAAACACATGGGAGCATATGAGTTTGGAGAGATGGTCATGAAATTGGCCGAGAGGAAGAGGATCACAGCAGAGACCAGGAAAAAAGAGAAGGAGTCATCCAGCTTGAAGTATCTCAGACCCTTTCTTTGAAACAGAATCGCGAAAACAAAGATAAACCCGGTGGCCAGCGATTGGAAAATGGATAGTTCAAAGAAGCCTAAGAAGATTCTTTTCAGTAATATTTGTAAGGATTGCTGATCGTAGCTGCAGAGGTTCAGGTAACTGTTATTGGCAATAACATCAAAGCGTTTCATCACATTGCCTGTGAATAGCCAGATGGCTAACAGATAGAGTGCAAGCAGGCCGATGCCACTGATCGCACTGTATAGCCAGAACTTCAGATCTCTTCTCTTGATGATATCTGTGATAAGCAGGAAGAGTAACAGGGGAAGTATAAGCACAATGGTCCCTTTGGACATAAACCCAAAAAGCAATGAAAAAGCAAGCAGGAAGGCATAGAGTGTAGTCCTGCTCTTATCGCTTTTAAATTTATACCGGTGGATAATAGCAAGTGCCCAAATCACCGAAAGTGCCACATAGATATCGGGCATCAGTTTATCGGAATAGAAGAGAAACCAGTTCGAGAATGTGCATATGGAAAGTCCTATTATAGTCGCCTTTGGTCCCTTCTTCCGAAGGATATTGAAAACAATGATCAGGATCGTAATGGTGATTGCCAGTGCTGGAAGAGAGGATGCGAAGTCGGAGATCCCAAATATCAGGTAGCTTAGGGAGGTAAATAGAATCACTGGGAACCTGTAGGCATAGTGGTCCTCAAAATTGACAGATCCATGTAGCAGATCGACAGCCAGCTCTGCGTAATGTAGATCATCAAATCCAAAATGGCCTGTATATCCAAAAAGGTGATAGAGAAAGACAATGATGATGTATATCAACAGAATAGAAGGTGAGGCTACCTGGCTTTTATTCATACACCTAATTTAATGTTTAAACTTAAAATAGTGTACAAAAATGAAAGAGCACTATATTTAACGATCTTTTAGATAGTATAGAGCAGATGACAGATCGCAGTATTGCCTCCAGAAGGTTGATCCTTTTTTCAATCATCATTACCTCCTTTATCAATCCCTTCCTGGGAGCGGCCATTAATATAGCTCTGCCAAGCATTAGTGAAGAGTTCTCCCTGGGTGCAGTTGGGATGAGCTGGGTCTCCATGGCCTTCCTCCTCTCTTCTGCAGTCTTCCTGGTTCCTCTGGGAAAGCTGGCAGATATCAGAGGCAGAAAAAAGATTTTCTTTATTGGGAACATTATCATAGCTGCAAGTTCCATCCTTTGTGCCCTTTCGCTATCCGGCAGCATGCTCATCTTGCTAAGGGCGATGCAGGGCATAGGCAGCGCCATGGTATTTGGAACAGGAATTGCCATCATCACTTCTGTCTATCCCCCTAAGGAACGCGGGAAAGCCATTGGAGTTACCGTTACATCGGTCTATATCGGTCTCTCCCTGGCTCCTTTCCTGGGTGGGATCCTGACCCAGTACCTGGGATGGAGATCCATTTTCTATGTGACTGTACCATTCGAACTTCTGGTTATATGGATCACCTGGAGATATATAAAGGAGGAGTGGGCCGATGCAAAGGGAGAGAAATTCGACCTGTCGGGATCGATCATTTACCTCCTCTCCATGTCAGCATTTATGTTTGGCTTTTCACGCTTACCAGAAACATCAGCCATCATACTTGTTCTTGTGGGAATTCTTGGGCTGCTTGGTTTTGGCATGCTGGAGATGAAGGTTAAGTTCCCGATCTTCAATATTCGCCTTTTTGCCTCCAACCGCCTTTTTGCCTTTTCAAACCTGGCAGCACTGATCAATTATGCTACCACCTTTGCCATCACCTTTCTGCTGAGTTTATATCTTCAGTATATATTGGGTCTCTCCCCCAGGGATGCAGGATTTATCCTGATCACTCAACCAGTAATGATGGCAATTGTTGCATCCATTTCGGGCCGGCTCTCAGACAGGTATGATCCAAGAATCCTGGCATCAGCTGGCATGGGGATTATAACAGGGGGACTTATCATGCTAACCTTTCTTACAGAACATTCATCAATCACATACCTGTCGGCGATCCTGGCCATTGTGGGATTTGGTTTCGGCATGTTCTCCTCACCCAATACCAATGCCATCATGGGTCCGGTCGATCGCTTATACCTGGGTGTTGCGTCCGCCACGGTGGGGACCATGCGGCTGACCGGTCAGATGATGAGCATGGGGATCGCCACCCTGATCCTGCAATTATTTATCGGGAACAGGCCTATCTCAGCTCAATATGCGGCAGAATTTATGACCAGCATGAGAACCACATTTGTAGTTTTTGTGATACTCTGTATCGTGGGACTCTTCTCCTCCCTGGCAAGGGGTAGATCAGCGCGTTTTTCGTAGCTTTGATATTCGGAGGTTAATAGAATTATTATATATGAAAGCCAAGATATTATTGGGATTACTCCTTTTATTCGCTTTATCAGATCTTACACTACAAGCTCAGGAACCTGAAAAAGAAACTGATAGAGATAGCCTGGAATACCATTGGGAAAGATTTTCAGTTAGTCTGGGTGGTTTTTTAGCCGGTGTAAAAAGCGATATCAGTATTAGTGGCAGCGAGACAGGACTGGGAATAAATATTAACATGGAAGATGCACTTGGTTTAAGTACATCAACTTTCGCATTCAGGGGTGAAGCAGAATATAATATTGGGTCAAGAAGACGTAGTCATGTAAGAATGAGTTATTTTGGTCTGATCCGCAATTCAAATAAAACACTTGAAACCGAAGTGGAAATCGGCAACAGTGTTTTTCCTATCGGCACTGAATTAAGCAGCAAATTTAACCTGCATATTATTAGAGGATTATATGATTACGCTTTTTTTAAGGATGAGCGGATCAGTTTGGGCGTTTCAGGCGGGCTATATGTTCTGCCTGTGAAATTTGCCATAGCGACAGAGAGTACCATTGACGAAAGCACCTCTTTTGTTGCACCCTTACCTGTTATTGGTGTGCGGAATACATTTCTTATTACACCCAAAATTGCAATTAAGCAAAGCGTAGAAGTTCTATATATAAAGATCTCGAATTATCAAGGGAGTATTAGTGATCTGAACATTTGGCTTGAATATAACCCATTTAAGCATCTGGGTATTGGCCTGGGATATAATACCTTTCAGCTCAATTTTAATTCTATTCAAAGTACCGAGAATGACAGGAATTTCAATGGTTCTATTGAAACCGGTTATACAGGACTGCTATTTTATGGGAGGTACTTTTTTTAGCATTTCCCAGGATTATTCAACATTTATTTGATTCAGTCCATGTACAATAGTTCCATCGGATGCAACACCACGGATCAGAATGAGGTAAGTACCGGGAAGAGATGCGGCCGGAAAACTGATTCTATAGGATGTGTCCTGATCCAGCTCCATGTGATCTTTCCAAAATAGGGTGTTTCGGGTATCCGGGATTGCACCTGGCCCTTTATACCGGGGACCTTGTGGGACCAGGGGAGGCTGTAAAGTGGCATAATCAAAAAAGTAGGATCCCTCAGACAATTTGATACCAGCCAGATCCCCCTGTCGGCTTGTGATGCTGATTATGCCCCCATATTTCATTCCCCCCTTTACATATACCTCGGGAACCACCTCAATACAATCAATTTTTGAGGGAGGAATTGCCAGGACAACTTCCATATCAAAAACCGGAATATGATCGATTAAAATGAGTGGGTCAAACAATGTGATCATGGGATTCTCACTATCAATCATGAAATATGCACTTCCCCTCTTCCGCCTCACATAGGTTCTTGGAACAAGGTTCTCAATGACCTCTTCCATATTTGGCAGCTTAATGTATTCATCAATCTTTACTGAAATCCCAGGCAAGCCATAAAAGGGGGTGAACTCAGAAGGTTTTGAGCTCATCGCACTGTCGATTTCTGATTTTGCCATGAAAGCCATTTGTAGTTGCATATGAAGGGATAATCTTGAGGCCAGGCGTTTTTCATCCTGCCGAAGACTGAATGATTCCGGATTAAAGGGTAATGGATCCGAAGAGAAGTCATTTTCAATACGTACTTCAAGACTTTGATCGGCTTGCGGTTCCGGAATTACGAACATTTCCTGATTACCGACTCGAGGAGGTATGTTAGTTAAAAATCTTCCCCACTGATCAGAAACAGCAGCAAAATATGTTGGATTCTCTCCCAGAATGGAAAAATGAACAGGAATAGCAGGAGCGGGGTTCCGGCTATTTTTCTCAAGAATGGTACCGGAAATAGCAGTTCCGTTTCTTTCCGGCAGAAAATTGAATTGAAAAGATGCAGGGGTGTCCGGGTTCAAATCTACCTGATGAATGAAAGCAGAGGTATCAATTGCACCCTTTGGGACAACGCTTATACATGCATGCTGAACATGGATATTGGTTCCTTCCTTCAGTGTGAGTTCAACATCGACCAAAGCACCTGGTCCATATGTGTGCCCGGCAGGTGAAATATGCACAGTCCCCGGACCCTTCGAAACAGGTATCAGATCGGGTTTCCCTGTTTCCGGATTGGCTAATATGGCGTCGTTTGAGAAGGGATTTACCACACGGAGGGGCAGGTAAGTGAAATTCCCAGCACCAAAATTTCTCATCCAGCGGGTATAAGATCGTAAATAGTAAGTGCCTGAGGCTATAGTTGGTGGAATGGAGATATGCCCGGCGGACCAGTTCTCTGAAATGGGGAACTTTCCTTTCGCAACTGCTTCCCCGCTGGAGTTTACCAGTTCAGCATACAATACTTCACTCCCTGGATCAGGGTAAGGATATGCCCCGGATTGCAGGAGAGCTGAAAAATGGATTGTTTCATTAACTGCATATATGGACCGGTCGGTGAATACAATCAGTTTTTCAGGACGCTGTTTCGCCATCTCTGCATAAGCAGAGTCATAGGGCGACTGGGCATGTCCCACATGTATCAGACCACTGCCAATGAGGACAAGCAAATGCATGATATATCTGTTTCTCCAACTCATTTCAATCATCCCAGTATTCAGGTTTCGTGGTTACTCCACCCCTGTAGGTGCAATCGTGGCACTCTTTATTAGAATATGCATATGGCGAACCTCTCCCCATGGGGGATAGGGAGTACATATAGTAGGGGTAATCACGCGCAAGATATTCCGTGCTGCTGACAGTATCCAGCGGGCAATCAAATAGCGTTATTGGGAATTCAAAGTCCTCCGATACAGTAATTCGTTTTTCCTGAACCTGTGAAGCGAAAAAGTAGCCCAGCACCTTCTCATCCGGATCGTTGATATTGTAAATATTACCCCGTGAACTTGAAGGCTGGGTTTCAAATAATCCGCCCGTATCTCCGGCCTGTGCCCTCATCTTTTCCCAATACAGGAAGGCGTCGTGTGATAGCGAATGTTGACTTATTAGCAGACTGTACTTCTCTTGAAGCCGCGGCGTCTGATTGGATACAAAATGCAGGGCTTGTTGACGGATCTCATTGCTTCCCATCAGGCTTGAAGATCCCACTTCAAAGTTTTCTAAGAGGCTCGTTAAGTAACAGATCTTAAATCCATGCAGAAATGGCGTATGGTCCTGAAATATACTGCCATCCCAAATATACTGAATGGGGTGGTAGGCTATGTACTCCCAAGTCTCTTTAAAAGTCCACATATAGTTCCTGGAATCCTCCATGCTGCCTTTCACATCTGCAAAGAACCTGATTCCATAATAGGTAACCTTCGGATTGGAAGTAGGCTGCACTTCCACCTTATAATTCAGGCTTTCAATTGGTGCACACATAAGGAGTGAGTCATAGTCAGATTCATATGTAAGTTCGTCAGGTGTAAAGATCAGCAGTTTATATGCTTTCCCCGCAGTCATAAAGTCAGGCTCCAGGTAGGCCTGGTATTCACCATCCTCATTTTCCAGAAATGTTATACCCTTACCTGAATCATCCTCCACACGAACTACACAACCCGAAACCGCCTGGAACCGGGGACTATTATAGGGGGAAGATTTGGAAACGATTATGGTCTGGATGCCCCCTGAATCTGTGATCTTTCCATCGATGACAAGCACCTCACTTTTCTCTTCGATTTCAGGTTCGAAAGGTTCAATGCATCCGCCGCAGAGAACTAAGAATACTATGATGATGATCCACTTACTCAGTTGCATAATTCCCAAACTTAAAGTTCCATGAAAGGGTAATTACAGGCCTGCCAAATATGGAAAGTTTATAACCGTTAATTGTTCCGGATTCATTCTTGAAATAAACCGAATATGCATTGTTCCTTCCTGTAAGATTGTAAACGCTAAGCATCCAGAAGCTATGGGCCGTCTTATGCTTTTTCAAATTCCCTTCCATGTTAATGGAAAGGTCCATTCTGAAGTAATCGGGTATCCGATATTTGTTCCGGTCCGAGAAGTCCAGATACTCTCCCCCATTCTGGTAATAAATGGCAATTGGATAAGTAATGGGGCGCCCTGTGATATATTCCATGGTTGCTGAGATACTGAGGCGTCTGTTTACTTTGTAATTTGATACTATGTTCAGGCTGTGAGGCCTGTCATAATTTGACGGGTAGCTGATTCCCCCATTAATATCTTCACCGGGGATATTGCTGCTGAACAGCATCATGGACCTGGAATAAGA
>DAOWFP010000095.1 GCA_030637895.1 Bacteroidota bacterium
CTCTTTCATACCTACTTGAGATAAAAAACTTCCTCCAATTCTTCTGAAACAGGCGAATTATCGGGATTTACTTCCATAATATCCGACATAAAATCCCACCACTTTTGAATAATATCCTGGTGACCCAGGGACTGGGATCCTTTATCGCTGGTGATGGTTTGAACAGCAAACAGGGTATTGGTTCCTTCATCCAGGAAAATGGAATAATTGCTTACCCCAGCTTTCTTTAGCAGATCAGCCACTTCCGGCCAGAGTTCGTTATGGCGCTTGCGATATTCTTCTTTGAATCCCTCCTTCAGGTACATCTTAAATGCTAAGCGTTTCATTCCTATTATTGTTTTGCTACTTTCCTTCTATATTGTTCAATCTCCCAGTTGTCAATAAAACTGATCTGCTTGGGTGTCATAAAGTGAGGGCCGCCAAACTGCTCTGAGAGATAAGAGATCTTCATCAGGTCAAGGTACACCTCCTCTACAATCTGCAGTGACTTTTCATTCTCCTCCACAAGGCATAGTCCGCCTTTCTCCTTGAGGATCACTTTTGGATAATAGCCGTGTCTGGATTCAAAATTCTCAATCATTCCCTGGATCTCACCGGGTTTCACATTTTTCTCCAGAAAGAGGTACTTGGACTTGCAATAGACAATGATATCAGGAGAGAATGGTAAGGCCACTTTCTGCATACTGGCCTGGTTCCTTGAAAAATGACGAATCAAATCACAGTTCACTGATCTGGATAGCAAGGATCTTGAGGAGAGATAAGCGGAAATAGCTTTACTAACTGGTGATTCATATAGAGAGGTTTCAGAAGATGGCAGAGAGAGATCCTGGTCCGAGTTGATCTTCTCATCAATCTCCTGGTAGAGGTCCTTAATCTCTTTCAAACTATCGGCACCCACAAAGACCCCATGGTTTTGAAGAAATATGATTTGGGGCACTCTGCCGTAAATCGCCCTGTAGTTAGCAATCCGCTCCTGCAGCTTTTTAAAAAGAATGTAACCTGGATCTGTATACTCCACCAGCATCGCCCTATCCCCGAATCGCTGCCTGACCTCCACCGCTGCATCATTGGCACACATGACCCCATTTACCAGAGTGGGATGGGTATGAACTACATAGGTGTAGCCTATCAGGTTGTGCAGGGAGGTCTCCACCGAGGGTCGCAGGTTCTGCGGGGAGATGATAGCCTGTTTCATCATGGCTTTTACCTCTTCCTCACGCAAGATTTCATCCTCGCTAAAGGTAAACGATTCGATGAGGGAAAGTTTTTTTCTGGAGAGGGAAACAAATCCATCTTCTCCTATGCCTGCCAGTGGAATCCCACTGGCTTTTATCCAGATGGTATCGCTGTCTTTATAGGAAGTGTTCCCGCCACCTGCAATAACAAAATCGTGATTATCCCCATAATAGCGTGATACATATATCAGTGGTTCCAGCCGACTCATCTAAGCTTCCTTTCTTTGACTTAATACCCCTTTTTCATAAGCCTGTACCTCAGCAATATAGTCCTCTCCAACTGAAACACCTTCCTGCATACAAAAATAGTCCCACACCGCCCCAAAGGGCTTACTTTTCATGAGCTCCAGCAGTGCCAGCCGTTCAAAGTTTTTTCCTTCATTTTCATAGCTCTTCAAAGTATCTACCGGTTCAAGAAGCGCATATAGCATGGCTTGCTGAGCAGCTCTTGTTCCGATCACGTAGGCGCCGATCCGGTTGATACTGGCATCGAAAAAATCCAGACCCATATGGACCCGGTCAAAGGCTGCGGAACGGACTATTTCCTGAGCAATTAAGACCACATCCTCATTAAAGGTGACCACATGATCGCTATCCCAGCGCACTGGCCGGGTCACATGCAGCATGAGCTCATCCACAAATTGCAGACAGGCTGAAATTTTATCCCCCACCTGCTCGGTGGGATGAAAATGGCCATTATCCAGGCAGATCAGCTTTTTGTTTTGTACCGCATAAGCCAGGTAAAAATCATGGGATCCTACGGTCATAGATTCGGCACCTATTCCAAAAAGTTTGCTTTCAATGGAATCCTTCAGATATTCTGTAGGATATTCCACTTCAAAAATCTCATCCAGGGACTTCTTGAGTAGTGCCCGGTGGGTGTACCTGTCCACCGGCACATCCTTCGACCCATCAGGAATCCAGATATTGTGAATACAGGTCTTCCCCAACTGTTTCCCCATCTCTGCTCCGATGGCCCGGCACCTTTTAACATGCTCCACCCAGAAATAGCGGATCCCTTCATCTTTGCTGGAGAGGGTATATCCCCCATCGGCCTTTGGATGGGAAAAACAGGTGCAGTTGAAATCCAGAGCGATCTCTTGTTTAGTGGCCCAGTCGATCCATCCCTGGAAATGCACTGGTTCGATCCGATCACGGTCCACAAAGCTATCACCAAACTCACCGTAGCTGGCATGCAGATTTAAACGTTGTTTGCCCGGTAGCAAGCTCATCACCTTTTCCAGGTCCTGCCTCATCTCCGCGATGTTACGCGATTTTCCGGGATAATTGCCGGTTACCGCAATACCCCCTCCTCCCAGGGCTGCATCGGGGGATTCAAATCCACTCACATCATCGGTCTGCCAGCAGTGGAGCGAAATCTCAAATTCTTTCAGGCTTTTCAGTGCCTGAGCAGTATCTACCCCCAGGCTGGTATATTGATGCCTGGCCAGTTCATAGCTTTGTATGATGCTCTCTTTCCGTGTCATAGAATGAAATTTGCTTATAAATGTAGTAATTAATTTTCCTGGGATTGTAGCTCTGATATAGGTTCATTATCTTAAGGCACCAAATCACAAGAAATCTATGACCAGCAAATCTACTATTTCCAAAAGGCTCGACAGCCTCTATGAATTCGACCGTGAGCCGGTCACCAAAAACAAACTCCAGGGCATCGGGAACTTCCTGGGCTTGTATGCCGGGGAACATGTGGCAGGCACCGAATTTGTAATCGGAATGCTCTTTGTGGCCCACGGAGTTTCAGTAAGGGACATGTTTATCGGTGGCCTTGTGGGGAACTTGCTGGCCATCATGAGCTGGGCATTCCTTACCGCTCCCATTGCCGTAAAAGTAAGGCTCTCGCTTTACTGGCAGCTCAAAAAAATTTGCGGGTCCACGCTGGTATTTATCTACAACATAGTAAATGCACTCATGTTCTGTTTCCTGGCCGGGGCCATGGTGGCAGTAGCAGCTACTGCAGTGGGCATCCCCTTCGGAATCGAAATGCCCTCCCTTTCAGACATGTTCCCAAACAGTATGGGATGGGTACTAACTGTCCTGGGAGTGGGAACGGTGATTACTGCCATGGCCATCCTGGGTTTTGATGCCCTGGCACGCTTTGCAAAGGTGGCTGCTCCCTGGATGTTCCTGATCTTTGTGACTGCAGCCATAGCGGTACTACCAAAGCTGGGAGTAAACCCCGGAGCCGGAAATTTCTGGGAGGTGGCCAGGGAAAGCATATGGACCGGTATTGCCAGGGAGGGCCAATCGCAATTCACTTTCTGGCACGTCATGTTCTTTACCTGGTTTGCCAACGCTGCCATGCACCTGGGCATGTCGGACCTGACCATCCTTCGTTATGCCAAAAAATGGCAATATGGATTTGCCTCCACAGTGGGCATGTTCCTGGGACATTATGTGGCCTGGATCGCTTCGGGCATTCTTTATGCAGCTGCCAACTCAGATGCTCCAGGCGTGGTGGCTTATGAGGCCATCGGTCTGGCTGGTGCCATTTGCGTGGTCGTAGCCGGGTGGACCACTGCCAATCCAACACTTTACCGGGCAGGCATGGCCCTCCAGGTGGCTTCCGGGTGGTCCAGATGGAAGGTGACCCTGCTGGCCGGAGCCATTACCACCACTGCTGCCATGTTCCCTGCTCTGGTGATGAAACTGCTTGATTTTGTGGCACTCTATGGTCTGGTTTTGATCCCAATGGGTGCAGTGATCCTGGCAGATTTCTACTTAATCCCAAAGCTTAGATTGCAATCCTTCTATGCTGAAAAGAAGAAGATCGATTTCAACATTGCGGCAGGTGCCACCTGGTTCTTGATGCTGGCACTGGCTCTCTTCCTGAACCTCTATTTCAAAATTGAACTCTATTTCTTGCCGGGCCCCATCTGGATTCTCTCCCTGGGCGCCTTCCTTTTGTTTAGTAAATTGTACCAGAAAGAAATAAAAACCGTATAAATGAAATACTTCTATATCCTACTGGCTATTGCAGGTCTAAGCCTGACCCTGATACCGTCACTGCTGTTGTTCTTCGGTAATATGGAAGCCGAGCAGATGAAAAACTATATGCTTATTGGTACCCTGCTATGGTTCTCCGGCGCCATCCCCTGGCTGGGAAAAAAGAAAGCTCAAAACTGATGCACGATGGCAAGATACTCTTATAAGATACTCCAGAAACTCCAGAATGGATCAGATATCCGGGGAGTAGCCTTAAAAGGAGTTCCCGGCGAGGAGGTAAACCTGACTCCGGAGGTGGCTACCCAGCTGGGTAGGGCATTTGCCATCTGGCTCAACAAAAAAATAAAAGGAGCCAGGAAAGTAGCTGTGGGGACCGACTCCAGAATCTCCGGTGGATCGCTGAAAAAGGCCTTTAACTCAGGACTCCTAACTGAAGGGCTTAATGTTATGGATTGCGGGCTGGCCTCAACACCCGCCATGTTTATGACCACCATCCATCCTGATCACGGAGTGGATGGAGCTGTGATGCTTACAGCCAGTCATCTTCCATTCAATCGTAATGGAATGAAATTCTTCACCGCTAAAGGTGGTTTTGACAAAGAAGACATTCGCGAGCTGCTTCAGATTGCCGCTGAGAAAAGAGATGATTCTGATTCAGAGGAAGGTCTACTGGAAAAAGTTGATTTTATTTCAGAGTATGCTGCATTCCTGACGGATACCATCCGGAAGGAAGTGAATGATCCTGACCATAAGCAGACGCCCTTGAAAGGGCTGAAAATAATTGTTGATGCAGGTAACGGAGCAGGTGGATTCTTTGCTGCCAAGGTACTTGAACCACTGGGAGCCGATACATCGGGTAGCCAGTTCCTGGTACCTGACGGCAGGTTCCCCAATCATGTCCCCAATCCGGAAGACGGGGAAGCCATGGCCTCAATTTGCGAAGCAGTAGTGCGTGAAAAGGCAGATCTTGGGATCATCTTTGACACCGATGTGGACCGGTCGGCCCTGGTGGATGCTGCAGGGAATGCCATAAACCGAAATGAACTGATTTCCCTGATCTCCGCTGTTATTCTTGAAGAGCATCCAGGCTCCGTAATTGTTACAGACTCCATTACTTCCCCGGGCTTGAAGTGGTTTATTGAAGATCACCTATCAGGTGTACACCACAGGTTCAAAAGGGGGTATAAAAATGTAATCAATGAATCGATCCGCCTGAATCAGGAGGGCAGCGAATCGTGGCTGGCCATTGAGACCTCCGGTCATGCTGCACTTAAGGAGAATCACTTCCTTGACGATGGGGCCTTCCTGGTGGCAAAACTTCTGATCCAGATGGCTAAATTGAACCGGGATGGTAAGTCGCTTGGTGACCTGATCGCTCCACTACCCCGCTCTCTTGAATCGGCAGAATTTCGACTTAGAATCAGGACGAAAGATTTTGCGGCTTATGGCTCTTCTGTTTTAGAACAATTGGGGAAAACGCTTGAAACCGAGAATGGATGGGGTCCTGAATCTCCCAATTATGAGGGAATCCGTATACAATGCAAGGAAGAAGAGGAAGCCGGATGGTTCTTGCTCAGGATGTCGCTGCACGATCCCGTAATGCCTCTAAACATTGAATCCTCTGTGGAGGGAGGAGTGGACCGAATCAGGATCCGCCTGCAAAAACTGCTTTCAGGCTTTAAGGAATTGGATATTTCTGCAATAA
>DAOWFP010000123.1 GCA_030637895.1 Bacteroidota bacterium
CCAATATACTTCTGTGCCAGCAACTTGACCTCTTCCGCCTCCATATTACCAACGATGACAAAGAAGAAATCACTGGCATCGGCAAAGCGGTCGCGGTATACTGCTTCTATTCGTTCATAACTGACATCCTGAAGGAATTCCTGATCCACCACCCTGGTGCGGGGGTGAAAATTAGTTACAATCAGGTTTAGTGAATCGCCCATCACCTTCTGGGGATTGTTGTTCATATTCTCCTCGAAGGCCATGAGCCTGGCAAGCATGGCATCATGCGCCTCTTTATCGAACCTGGGCTCATTAAAATAGAGATATACCAGCTGCATCATCGCCTCCATATCCTTGGGACTGGCTGTCCCGTTTAGTCCTTCCGATAGATTTCTCAGGCTCAGTTGCAGGGAGATGTTTTTACCGGTCAACATTTTCTGCAGCCCCATGGCATCAAAATCACCTACACCGTACATTTGGATCAGTGTTGTTAGCATATCGGTCGTTGGCACATCCTCATCGCCATAGAGGGAGCTGCCTCCTTTGCTGTAAGCCCTGATCTGAACCTGGTCCTTTTCATAGGCTGCTTGCCGGAATATAACGCGGGCTCCATTCTCCAGGGTCCATTCAACAGCATCCAACACTTCCAGTTTCTTCTCGTTGACAACTGCAGCCGGTGCTGGTTCGCTGGTGACCAGTGATTCGGCCAGTGCCTCGTCCTGATAGGGTTCAATTTCAGCTGTTGCAACCTGCTCAAGGATGGCCATTGCAGCCGCTTTTGAAAGATGTTCCACTCCCTCCCCCTCAGGTCCCTGAACCACCAGTACCTGGTTTTGATCTGTAATCCACGTTGACAGGCGCTGTGTGAAATCTGCCAGGGTGATGGAGGGAAGAATGGCCTGAACAGCCTGGTATCCAAGTTCTGTGGAGGGATAGGCATCCCCATCCAGGAAATTGTCAATGTAGGCATTAATATGCTCCTCATTGCTGATCTTATCACGCTCCTTATAATACTTCTCCCATTGGGCCAGGATCTCTGCCTTGGCACGATCCAGCTCTCCCTGGGTAAATCCATATCTTTTGACACGTTCCAATTCGGTCATAAGCGCTGCGAAACCTACATCCTCCTGGTTGGGTTTGGGTGCGGCGAAGGCACTCAGGGCCTCATAACCCCTTTCAAAATCTCCATAATTAATCACCCCGAACACAAAAGGAGGATCGCCCTTTTGCAGCAATTCCTGAATGCGTTGCCCCATCATGGAATTAAAGAGCTGATGTATATAGCGCTCCCTGTGATCCATGAAGGTTTCAGGTCCGTCGTCGCTTTTCCTGTGACGGATCATATACTGAAAAATGGCTTGATCGGCTTCTGCATCAGTCACCAGACCATAGACAGGATCGGCATGATCCGGGATCTCATAGAATGGCCTCTCAGGTGCATTCTCAACGGTC
This sequence comes from Bacteroidota bacterium, assembly GCA_030637895.1. Lineage (GTDB taxonomy): Bacteria > Bacteroidota > Bacteroidia > Bacteroidales. Next base: position 1,435 of record DAOWFP010000123.1, read on the forward strand.
GGAATCTTTGAAAACAGTTCGACCACCTTAAGTTCCATCTCTGCAGCATCGAAATCACCAACCATGGCAATGGCCTGAAGATCGGTTCTGTACCACTGGTGATAAAAATCCCTTAGTACATCATATTCAAAATTCTCGATCACATCCAGATCACCAATCACATCCCGCTCGGCATACTTTGAATTCGGATAGAGATATTTCATGGAGGCTGAATACATTCTGAACTGTGCGGTCCTCCGGGTGCGCCACTCCTCCTTGATCACGCCTCGTTCTGAATCGATCTCCTCCTCGGTAAGCAGCAGGTAGTTGGACCAGTCGTTGAGGATCAGCAGGCAGGTGTCCAGAATCCCCGGTTTGTTTACCGGCACATCCGATAGATTGTAAACGGTCTGGTTCTTGCTGGTATAAGCATTGATATTCTCTCCAAAAGCCACTCCGTGCTGCTCCAGAAAATCGATAATTCCCTTATCCGGGAAATGCTCGGTCCCGTTGAAAGCCATATGCTCCAGGAAATGGGCCAATCCATTCTGGTTATCCTCTTCCAGCAGTGCCCCTACGTTCTGAATAATATAAAAGGAGGCCCGCTCTTTGGGCTCCTGGTTGGATTTGATGTAATAGGTCATTCCATTGTTCAGTACACCGGAACGAACACTTTCATCGTTGGGCATAGGCGACATGGGATCATCCACCTGGGCCAGGGTACTTACATAGATTACGGTCAGCATAAACGCCGACAACACCAATTTAAATCGTTTCATATTTCTTATATATTTAATTATTCTCTCAATCATCCACTTTTCGGAGATTCAAGTTACATAGAAAAATGCATCCCCTGTAATACCATGTAGCAGTTTTTTTCTATTTTGAGGGCGAACCATTACCCAATTAAACAACAAAACATAAAATCATGCAATTCTCCAGACGTAATTTTCTCAGGCTTTCAGGTACCGGACTGCTGGCCACCCAGGCTCCTTTCCTGCGTGCTTCACAACAAGCTTCCGAAACAAAAGTTTCAGGCCTTCCCTTTGAACTGGGGATCGCTTCCTACACATTTAGAGAATTTACCCTGGAAGAAACCATTGCCATGACTGCAAGGCTTGGGATTAAAAAGCTCTGTTTGAAAAGTATGCACATGCCACTGGACTCAAGCCAGGAAGAAATCAAAACCATGGCTGCCAAAGTAAGCTTTGCCGGCATCGATCTCTATGGCGGAGGAGTGATCTATATGAAAAGTGTAAAGGAGGTGGACCATGCATTTGCCTATGCAACTTATGCAGGAATGGATTTGATAGTCGGTGTTCCTGAGCATGCGCTTCTCAAACACTGCAACGAAAAAGTAAAGGAGACAGGCATCAAACTGGCCATCCATAACCATGGTCCGGGCGACAAAAAATACCCCACCCCGGAAAGCGCTTACAAGCTAATTAAAGATATGGATCCCGGTATGGGGCTCTGCGTAGACATTGGTCATACAGCCCGAATCGGTGAGGATCCCATCGAAGATACCAGAAAGTACATGGATCGGGTGCATGACATCCACATCAAGGACGAAGATAAAGCAGATCCTTCGGGTCAACCCCTCGAAATCGGACACGGTGTCATTGATATACCTGGCTTTCTGAAGATGCTGCTTGAAGAGAACTATAGCAAAATAGTCAGTTTTGAATAC